>JAGVYJ010000031.1 GCA_018303315.1 Candidatus Woesearchaeota archaeon
AACAGGTTTGAGAAGAACAAGCTGCTGCTGAAGATAGTCAAGAAGGCAGAGGAGGTCAACCCAAAAGGAGGGTTCATTAATTATGGCCTGGTAAAGAGCACGGCAATGCTTCTGAAAGGCTCGGTATCAGGGCCGAAGAAAAGGCTTATCATGCTCACATTCGCCCAGAGGCCAAACAGGAGGATTTCAGGGGAAGCCCCTGCAATCGAATCAATATCAACAAGCTCGAAGCAAGGAAGATGAAACTGCCCGTCTATTCAATAACAAAAGTAAAGCTCAGGGACGTTGAGCTGCCGCAGCAGTTTGCCGATCCTGTAAATGCAGACCTGATTAAGCGTGCAGTCATAACAATACAGGCGAACAGGAGACAGCAGTACGGGGCCAATCCCAGGGCAGGCATGCGGCACAGCGCCAAGCTGTCAAGGCGCAGGAGGAACTACAAGGGAAGCTACGGCATGGGAATCTCAAGGGTTCCCAGGAAAATAATGTCAAGGCGCGGCAGGCGTTTCAACTGGGTGGGTGCAGAGGCACCTGGCACAGTTGGAGGCAGGCAGGCACATCCGCCAAAACCGACCAAGGACTGGAGCCAGAAAATAAACAGGCGGGAAAACAGGAAGGCTATACGCTCTGCCCTTGCTGCAACACTGGCCAAGGAGCTTGTTTCCTTGAGAGGCCATATCATCCCTGACACTTACCCATTTATAGTCGAGGACAAAATAGAGAGCCTCGCAAAGACAAAAGAAGTTTCAAAAGCCCTTTCCGACCTTGGTTTCGGCAAGGAGCTGAGTCGCACAAAATCAAAAAACATCAGGGCAGGCAAGGCAAAGTCAAGGAACAGAAGATACCAAAGACCTGTAGGGCCGCTGCTTGTTGTGTCAAAGGAATGCAGGCTAAGCAAGACAGGCAGGAACATTCCCGGTGTTCAGGTTGTCACAGCCGACAGCCTCAATGCTGAGCTGCTTGCTCCGGGCGCGGTGCCCGGCAGGCTGACGATATTCACCGAGGCGGGATTGGTAAAGCTCCAGAAGGAGAACCTGTTCTATGACAGGCCAAAAAAGCCATCTGCAGCTATCAAGGCCTTGAAGAAAACAGCAAAGGCAACCCGGAAAGCCATCATTGACACGGCTGTCCATGTTGCCGGAGCCAGGAAGAAGGTTGAGAAGTGATGGACCCTTACAATTTCATCAAGCACCCTGTATCCACTGAAAAGGCCATAAGGATGATGGAATCTGAAAACAAGCTGGTATTCGTCGTCGATAACAATGCTGACAAGCCGGATATCAGGAAGGCAGTTGAAAGCATGTTCGGCGTGAAAGTCACGCAGGTAAATGTTTATCACAGTCCTAAAGGGAAAAAACTCGCATATGTCAAGCTGGACGCCTCCAGCCCGGCGCTGGATGTGGCTACGCAGCTTGGGCTGATATAATACTGATATAATAAAATGGGAAAGAACCTGATATCGCAAAGAAGGGGAAGGGGCACAACTACCTACAGGTCTCCAAGCTTCAGGTTCAAGGCTGACGCCAGGCATAAATCATACTTGACAGAGGATTCCGGCAGGACCGTCACAGGCACGATTACTGAATTAACCCATTGCGCAGGCCACACAAGCCCGCTGATGCAGATAGAATACGAGGACAGTGAAATAGTCCAGACCATTGCGCCAGAGGGAGTCAGGGTTGGCGACAAGGTTGCAGTCGGCCCTGAGGCAGAGATTAAATCAGGAAATGTCCTCGAGCTCAAGGACATACCTGAAGGCACATTAATATATAACATCGAAAGCCACGTTGGCGACGGAGGCAAATTTGTGAGGAGCGGGGGCAGTTTTGCGCGCCTGCTTTCAAAGACGAAAGACAATGCTATGATTATGCTTCCAAGCAAGAAGCAGAAGTCTGTTAACCTAAAGTGCCGGGCCTCGATAGGGATTTGTGCAGCCGGCGGCCGGCTGGAAAAGCCATTGCTAAAGGCGGGCAATGCCTATCACAAGAAGCGTGCAAGGAATAAGCTTTATCCGAGGACAAGCGGGGTTGCAATGAATGCTGTTGATCATCCTTTCGGAGGCTCGAGTTCAGCCCACAAGGGAAGGCCCACTACTGTGCCGAAGCGTGCGTCGCCTGGCAGGAAGGTCGGCCTGCTGAGGGCGAGAAGGACAGGAAGGCAGAGGTAACATGGCTGAATTTACATTTTACGGGAAAACACTTGAAGAGCTGCAGAAGATGAGCAGGGAGGAGTTTGCTGCGATACTCCCATCCAGGCAGAGGCGCTCGCTGAAGCGCGGGTTCACCCATCCTGAAGCAAAGCTGCTTGGGCACATTGAGAAAAACAAAAGCCCCTTGGAGACTCACGCCAGGGAGATGATAATCCTGCCGGTAATGCTTGATAAGACCATAAGAGTGCACAACGGCAGGGAATTTATGAATGTCATTATCAGGCCTGAAATGCTGGGCCACAGGCTCGGCGAATTCGCAATGACAAGAAGGGAAGTGGGCCACCATGCCCCGGGCATAGGGGCAACAAGGTCAAGCGCCCATATGTCAGTGAAGTAATATGGCAAAATACAGGTATTCAGACCAAAATGCGAAGAAGGAGCACACTGCCAGGGCAGTTGCCATAGACATGCCTGTGTCATTCAAGCAGGCTGTGGAAGTTTCCAGTTTCATAAGGGGAAAATCCCTTGACAAGGCAATAGCTGTCCTCGGACTTGTCAGGGAACTCAAGCTCGCAGTTCCTTTCAGGAGATTCAACAGGGGAGGGGTCGGCAACAAAGGCAAGCTTGGCCCTGCAAGATATCCCAAGAAGACAGCAGCGGGATTCATCACACTGCTGAAGGGCGTGAAGGCCAATGCCGAGCAGGCAAACCTGGATGCTGACTCGCTTATAATAAGCCACATAGCAGTGAAGACCCCTGCCAAGCGTATTCATTACGGCAGGAAGAAAAGCAGGGAATTCAAGGGCGCCCATGTTGAGGTAATCGTCGAGGAGCCTGCAGAAAAGAAAAAACAGGAGAAGCCTGCAAAATCTGTGAAAAAAGAGCCTGCCACGAAATCCGTGGCAACGAAAAAGCCGGCGGCTGATGCGCAATGATTGAAAGGGAATTTATCAAGGCAAAAATGAAGGAGCTTCAGGTCATGGAGTACATCACAGAGACCCTGAAGAATGTTGGGCACAGCCATACCAACATCCAGAAAACCCCGCTGGGGGAAAAGGTCATAATCCACACGTCAAGGCCCGGGCTTGTCGTAGGCAGGAAAGGGCAGAACATAAGCTCGCTGACAAAGATACTCAAATCAAAATTCAAGCTTGATAATCCGCAGGTAGAGATTAGCGAGGTTGAGAATCCGGATATGATAGCCCAGCTGGTCGCGGAGAAAATTGTGTCTCAGCTTGAGCGGTTTGGCCCGAACAGGTTCAAGGCAATCCTGCACAGGGCCATTGAAGACACCATGTCTGCCGGGGCACTTGGAATAGAGATTGTGCTCTCGGGGAAGGTGCCGAGCAGCAGGGCCAAGAGCTGGCGCGTGTTTTCCGGCTACCTCAAGAAATGCGGGCATATTGCCCAGGAAGAGGTTGACCACGCAACGGCGAGTGCTACTCTCAAGGCGGGTGTTGTCGGGGTGAAAGTGAGCATAATGTCGCCTGACGTCAACCTGCCGGACCATGTCAGGAATATCAAGGAAAAGCCTGTCAAGATTGTTGAAGAAGCTGACCTGCCCGGGAAGAAGGATGCGGGAAAAGAAGCAGGGAAGCATGAAGAAGTGAAAGAGGAAGACCCAAATGTCGAAGAAAAGGATAAAGGAACTAAAGGAACTGAGCAGGCCTGACCTGGAAAAGCACTTGGCTGAGGCCCGGAAGGAGCTGATGAAAGCCAATGCGCAGATAGGCTCGGGAACAGGCTTCCGGAATCCCGGCCAGATTAAGCAGTTCAAGCGAAGCATAGCAAGGATAAGGACGTTGATGAGCCAAAGAAACAAATCAAAGGTGATTCAAAAGCAATGAGCGATATATGCGTAACGTGTGGCTTGCCCAAAGACCTGTGCGTTTGCGAGACCATAGCAAAGGAAAGCCAGCGCATAAAGGTTGTCCTTGAGAAAAAGAAGTTCGGCAAGGTATACACCGTCATTACAGGCTTTGATGAGAAGAGCATCAACGGCAAGGAGATTGCCAAGAAGCTCAAGAGCAAGCTGGCCTGCGGCGGGACATACAAGAAAGGCAAAATCGAGCTTCAGGGCGACCATAGGCACAAGGTTAAGTCGGCCATGACCGGATTGGGTTTCCACAAAGATGCCATCGACATCGAGTAGCATCGGCAACATCATCGGGAAGAAAATAACGGTCCTGGATGCACATAACCCTGCCCAGCTGGGCCTGGAAGGGACGATAATAAACGAAAGCAGGAACATGCTTGAAATCGAGACGGTTTCAGGCACTAAAAGGCTCATCAAGGCAGGGATAAAGTTCACGGTTAAGTCAGGCAACAAAAGTGTTGCTGTTAATGGGAAAGACATCATAGGAAGGCTCTCGGAGCGACTGAAAAAATGACCAAGAATATAGGAATAGACGTCAGGAAACCGAAGCAGGAATGCAAGGACATGAAGTGCCCTTTTCATGGGGCGCTGAGCATGAGAGGCCGAACCCTGACAGGAAGGATATTGTCTGCCAGGATGAGGAATACTGCAGTTTTCGAACTGCAGCGGAAAATGCTCCTGAAAAAATACCAGCGGTTCGAGGTCAGGCGCACCAAAATTTCAGTGCATAACCCTCCGTGCATAAATGCCCAGGCGAATGACCTTGTCAGGGTCATGCAGTGCAGGCCTTTGTCGAAGACTGTCAATTTCGTCATAATAGAAAAGCTGGCGGCAGGTGAAGAGTAATGCAAGCCGTGAAAGCCAGGGTTACAAGGGGTCTGAACCAGGGGAGCATTGTATCGACCTGCGACAACTCCGGTGCAAAGGTTGTCAAGATTGTCTCGGTAAAGGTGAGGGGCAAGACGGTGCATGGCAGGAAGCCCAGCTGTGGCGTCGGTGATTTGGTCCTGGCCTCTGTCAGGAAAGGCAACCCTGAGATGAGAAAGCAGGTTGTTTTCGGGGTCATAGTCAGGCAGAGGAAGGAATACAGGAGAAGGAACGGTGACAGGATTAAGTTCGAGGATAACGCAATCGTGATATGCAAGGACGAGAAAGGAAATCCGAAAGGAACGATTTTCAAGGGAGCTGTCGCAAAGGAAGTTGCTGAGAGATGGCCGGCAGTAGCCAAGGTAGCTGACCTTATAGTGTGATAATCATGAGATTTTCAACCGCGTGGAAAGCAAGCACCAAGGCAAGGAAGCAGCGCCTTTACAGGTACAACGCTCCCCTGCATGTAAAGCAGAAATTCATGTCTGCGCACCTGAACAAGGAGCTGCGCACAAGGCACAAGACAAGGTCAAAGCAGGTCAGGAAGGGCGACATGGTAAAGGTCATGAGAGGGCAGTTCAGGGGCAGAACAGGGAAGATTGAGAGGGTTGACCTGAGGCTTGGAAGGGTGTTTATCCAAGGCGTTGAGGTCCAGAAGCGCGACGGCTCAAAGGCCTTTTATCCGCTGCAGCCGAGCAATCTTATAGTCACTGAAGTTTATACTGAAGACAAAAGGCGGTTCAAAAGCCGCAGGACGAAGGGATAATTATGGTGAAAATGCATCTTAAGAGGATAGCTGTACCGAAGACATGGCCGCTCATGAGAAAGGCTGCCGTATTTACGTTGAGGCCCCATCCGGGCTCGGCCAGAATCAGCGAGGGAATACCGCTGGGGCTGGCCCTGAGGGACATGCTTCAGTTTGCAAAATCGGTCAGGGAATGCAAGAGCATCCTCGCCAGCAGGAAAGTACTGGTAAATGGAAAGAGGCGAAGAGACCACAGGCATCTGCTTGGCCTGTTTGATGTGCTCAGCTTCCCGGACATAGATAAAGCATATAGGCTGAGCTTTTCCGGCAAAGGCAGGCTCATGCTGGTTGAAGTAAAAAAGAATGAAGCGGATATTATAATCAGCAGGATAAGAGGGAAGACCATGCTTACCGGCGGGAAGATGCAGCTCAACCTGCTCAACGGCTATAATCTGATAGTTGACAAGGCTGCCTACAGGGTTGGGGATTCACTTATACTCAAGGGCAGCAAGGTCAGTGCCCATGTCGCGATGGAGAAGGGCACTAGGATTTTCCTCAAGGGCGGTGGCCACACAGGCATGAAAGGCACAATTGAGGAAATTGTCGGCGACAAGCTTGTTGTCAAGGGCGAAACGGGCACTTTTGAGACAAGGAAGGAATTTGCCCTGCCAATAGGCAAGGACAAAGAGCTAGTCACGGTGTAATATGTCAAACAGCATGCGCAGCATACACATAGAAAAGCTCACCTTGAATGTGGGGGCCGGGAAGAGCCAGGAAAGGCTGGAGAAGGCAGAGATGCTGCTCCAGAACATAACCGGCATAAAGCCGGTCAAGACATACACAAAGAAGCGAATCCCGAACTGGGGGCTGAGGCCTGGCCTGCCTATAGGGTGCAAGCTGACGTTGAGGAGTGGGGCAGCTATTGAGCTGGCCAAAACCCTTATCGAGGCAAAGAAAGGTCATTTGAAGGAGAGCTGGTTTGATGACGAGGGAAACATAGCGTTTGGAATACACGAGTACATCGACATACCGACAGCCAAGTATGACCCCAAGATAGGGATAATGGGCCTCCAGGTCTGCCTGACTCTTGAAAGGAAAGGCTTCAGGGTTAAGAGACGGCGCATGAAGCCCCACTTTATTCCGAAGAGGCACAGAATCACCAGGGATGAGTCTGTCGAATTTATGAAGAAGAATTTCAACGTATCTTTAGGTGAAGCCCGGTGACATCCAGCTCTTACACTAAAATGCTGAAGCAGCTTAACCAGAAGCCATGGAAGAAGAAAAGATACCTCAAGCACAACAAACCCAAAGAGCGCAAGTTCGGCGCCAGCAGCAAGAGATGCATAAGGTGCGGGAATACGCACGCACACATCTCCAGCTATGGCATAAACATGTGCAGGAAATGCTTCAGGGAATCTGCGGCTAAGCTTGGTTTCAGGAAGTACAGCTAGGTGAAAAAAATGGCAATGAACGATCCTGTGTCAGCGGCCCTGTCAGCTGTGATGAACGCTGAAAGGAGAGGCAAGTCAGATGTGCACATAAAGCCGTATTCAAAAGTTGTGACAAAGGTGCTTGACATACTTGCAGAAGAGCACTATGTAGGAAGCTACGAGGCCGTGCCTGACGGCAGGGGCGGATTCCTTCGCCTCAGCCTTCTTGGCTCAATAAACAAATGCGGGGCAATAAAGCCAAGGTTCATATTGAAGACCGGTGACTTCGAGAGATTCGAAAGGAGATTCCTTCCGGCGCAGGGCTTTGGGCTTCTGGTGATAAGCACGTCAAAGGGCATGATGGTGCACAGCAAGGCAAAAGAACTTGGAATCGGGGGAAAGCTGATCGCATACTGCTACTAAGATGGCTCAGGCAACACAAACAGTGGAAAAGAAGGGCTTCAGCGAGGATATCGCTTTGCCGCAGGGAGTGACAGCTTCTTTAGACGGACCTGTGCTGGTTATCAGGGGAAAGTCCGGAGAGTTGAGGTACAGTTTCCTGAGCAAGAAAGTTTCCATCGGAGTCGAAGGAAACGCCATAAGGATTACAGCAAAATTTAATGACAAGCCAACAAAAAAATTATTCGGCTCTGTAAGGGCACACATAAAAAACAAAATTGCAGGGGTGCAGGAACCGCATACCTATGAGATGAAAATCTGTTCAGGCCACTTCCCGATGAATGTTGAAGTGAAGGGGCAGGAGTTTATAATCAGGAATTTCTTCGGCGAGAAAATACCCAGAACCGTCAGAATACATGATGGGGTGAAAGTTGAAGTCAAAGGCCAGGAAGTTTTTGTGACAAGTGTCGACATAGAACTCGCGGGCAGAACGGCTGCAGCTATTGAGCAACGCACCAAGAGGGCAAATTTCGACAGGCGGATATTCCAGGACGGGATATACATCACCAAAAAGGCAGGGAGAAGGAACGAATGAAAGCCCTTGAGTACCGGAAGCAGTTGAAGGCGAAAAAGCCGCGGTTTGCTACGCAGGACAGCCACAAGCATAAGGAGATAAGCGCGCGCTGGAGAAGACCCAAGGGGATGCACAGCAAGATGAGACTGCATAAGAAGTCAAAGCCCCGGGGCATAGATAAGGGATTCAGGAGCCCGAGGGAAGTCAGGCACCTTGACCCCAGCGGCTTGGAGAAAGTAATGGTTGACACGGCGGATGACCTGAGTAATCTCAAGCAGGATGAGCAAATAGTTGAAATCAGGTCAGGAGTCGGCAGCAGGAAAAGAATTGAGCTGTTGACGATTATCATGAAACAGGGACTCAAAATCACGAATATTAAGGATGCCCAAAAGGCCATAGAAGCCCTGAAGGCAAAGAAGGAGAAAAAGAAGAAGGCCAGGGAAACCGCCCTCAGGGAGCGCAAGTCCAAAAAAGCAGCCAAGGCAAAAGAGCAGGAAAAAAAAGAAGAGGCCAAGGAAGAGAAGACAGAAGAGGAGCAGAAAAAGGAAGAAGAACTGGAAAAGCAGAAAATACTCGCGCATAAGAGGTAAAAATGAAACTTGGCAGGCAGAAGAAATGGGCAGCACAAATCCTTAAGTGCTCTCCAAAGAGGATTGTCCTTTCAGCGGACAGCCTGCAGGAAATCAAGGAGTCCATTACAAAGGCAGATTTGCGCGGCCTTATCCATGACAATATCATAATCAAGAAGCAGGCAAAGGGTGTTTCCAGGGCAAGGGCCAACAAGCGTGCTGCCCAGAAAAGGAAAGGCAGAAGGAAAGGACATGGCTCAGCCAAGGGAAGGCACACTGCCAGCGTGCCGAGGAAAAGCATGTGGATGAGCAGAATCCGCGTGCAAAGGAATTTCCTGAAAATCCTGCGCGAGAAAGGGCACATAAGCACAGCCAGCTATCGGGAGCTGTTCTCCAAGAGCAAGGGCGGCTTTTTCAGGAATGTGAGGCACATCAAGCTGTACATTGAGGAGCATAATCTGGTGAACAAGGATGGCAAGAAGTAATCTTTCGAGAGTTGCCTACAGGAGAAGGCGGGAGCACAAGACCAACTACAGGAGACGGGAAAAGCTTCTTCTGTCCGGGCTTCCCCGTGCTGTCGTGCGCAAGAGCCTTGGCAACATGCAGGTTCAGATTATAGAGTATGACATGGAAGGCGACCGCATCAGGGTTAGTGCGCATTCAAGGGAACTGCTAAAGCTCGGCTGGAAGTTCGGCCGTGGCAACATCCCTGCAGCATACCTTACCGGCCTGCTTGCCGGAGCGAAGGCCAAGAATGCAGGCATTACAAGAACAGTGCCTGACTTTGGCCTGCAGGTAGTGAAGGCTGGCAACCGCCTTTATGCTGCCGTCAAGGGTATCATGGATGCCGGCATTGACATACCTGTTTCTCCGGAAGTCATTCCTTCAGAGGACAGGCTTTCAGGAAAGCACGTGGCTGGCCATCTGAAACAGGCAGCCGGGATTGATGCTTCAATATCTGAAACAAAAAAGAAAATCCTTGAGGGAAGAAAATGAGCAGGAAACAAGGCGAATCAGCGAAGAAGGGCATGAATGGCGTGGAAGAAAAGGCCCGGATTAAATTCAGTAAAGTGACTGAAGGATGGGAGCCCAGGACCTCGCTGGGCAGGAAAGTCAAGTCAGGGGAAATCACTGACATTGACACGGTATTGAATGATGGTTACAAGGTTCTCGAAGCAGAAGTGATTGACATGCTTCTCCCGAATCTTTCCTCTGAACTGATGATGATAGGCCAGGCAAAGGGGAAATTCGGCGGGGGCCAGAGGAGGGTTTTCAAGCAGACTCAGAAGAAGACTGCCGAGGGGAACAAGCCGCACTTTTCCACTGCAGTTGTCGTCGGCAACCAGGATGGATATGTGGGCATAGGCTACGGCAAGAGCAAGGAAACGGTTCCTGCGAGGGAGAAGGCTATCCGCAAGGCAAAGCTTAACATATTCAAAATAAGGCGTGGCTGCGGCAGCTGGGAGTGCGGCTGCAGGACAGGCCACTCAATCCCGTACATGGTTACCGGCAAGGTAGGCTCGGTCGTGGTCAGATTAATCCCGGCCCCAAAAGGCACAGGGCTGGTTGCCGAGAAGGAAGTCCAGAAAATCCTGCAGGCAGCAGGAATCAGGGACATATGGTCGAAGAGCATTGGCCAGACAAGGACTAAATTCAACATGATAATGGCTACCGACGCTGCTCTCAGGAAGCTGACAAAGACAAAAGTCAAGCCTGCCTCAGCCGAGAGGCTTGGCCTGATTGAAGGAAAAATAGTTGCATAGGTAAAATGGCGGAAACAAAAGGAAAAATAGCAGTCGTCCTCGTGCGGGGGAGGATTAACCTGAAGCCGGACGTACTTTTCACACTTAACATGCTCAGGCTTTACAGGAAGAACTCCTGCATGGTCATGGACGACACTCCGGCAGGCAGGGGCATGCTGAAGAGGGTTAAGGACTATGCAACTTTCGGAGAGGTTGATGATGCCCTGCTTGCAGATCTTGCCTCAAAAAGAGGCCAGCCGGCAAAGGATGATGACAAGGCGTTAACAATTAATAGTAAGAAGTATAACAGGGTTTTCCACCTTGCTCCGCCAAGGAAGGGATTTGAGAGGAAAGGCATCAAGGAGCCGTACTCCAGAGGGGGAGCCACTGGAAACAGGGGAAGCAAAATGGCTGATCTTTTGAGGAGGATGATGTAATTTGGTCAGAAGGCACAGGGCAAAGCAGACCAGGCAGCGCGGCTCCCACACCCATGGATTCGGCAGCATGAAGAAAGCCAGGGGCTCCGGCAACAAGGGAGGCGTCGGCATGGCTGGCTCCGGCAAGCGTGGTGACTCGAAAAAGCCATCATTGTGGAAAAATCCGAGGTGGCAGGGCCGCTACGGTTTCACGCGTCTCAGGGCTGAAAGGATTACCGGCATTAACGTGAGGGACCTTGAGCAAAGGCTTCCGGGATATGTTGCTTTAGGCATTGTTGAGAAGAAGAATGAAGTTTACGAAGTCAGTCTCCAGGCTCTT
The DNA here is from genome assembly GCA_018303315.1 of Candidatus Woesearchaeota archaeon. Taxonomy (GTDB): domain Archaea; phylum Nanobdellota; class Nanobdellia; order Woesearchaeales; family JAGVYJ01; genus JAGVYJ01. Next base: position 11,108 of record JAGVYJ010000031.1, read on the forward strand.
GGGTATAACAAGCTGCTGGGCACTGGCGTGCTGAAGAGCAAGCTTTCGGTTACAACTCCTTACGCATCAAAGGGAGCGATGGAGTCGGTAAAGAAGGCCGGGGGGCAAGTCCTTGGCCTGAAGGAGAAAAAACCTGTTTCGCCGGAACCTAAACAATGAGCTTCATAGATACAGTCATAAATTACATCCCTGAGGTTGCCAAGCCAACCCAGAAAAGGCTGTCTTTCCAGGAGAAGCTCAAGTGGACAGGGATTATTCTTGTTATATTCTATTTGCTGGGTGTGATTCCGCTGCTGGGCCTGGGCGTCAATGCCCTCGCGAACTTTCAGTTCCTCAGCATAATACTTGGCGCTGAGTTCGGCAGCATAATCTCTCTCGGCATAGGGCCAATTGTTACAGCTTCCATAGTTCTGCAGCTGCTTAACGGAAGCCACATCCTGAAATTCGACCTGCAGAGCGAGGAGGGAAAGCGAAGATTCACAGGGGTGCAGAAGCTCCTGTCCATATTTTTCATTGTATTCGAGGCCATAGTTTATGTCTTCCTGGGAGGGCTCCAGCCGAACCCAGGCGGTTCTCACATATCCCTGGTTTTGCAGCTTATGCTCGGTGGTGTATTGATTCTGCTCATGGACGATGTCATATCCAAATGGGGATTCGGCTCGGGGATATCCCTGTTCATAGCAGCAGGGGTTGCCAAAAGCATCATGGTAAGGTTCCTGAGCCCGTTTTCGACTTCCGGCGGCATCGGTTTTCCTTTCAGCGACCAGGCGCCTGTAGGCGCGCTGTGGGAGATATTTTATGGCTTCTCGGTTGGCGATCCGAGCATAACCCTTCTGGCAGCTTTTGCAATATTATTCACAATACTGGTTTTTGTGGTTGCAGTATATGGGCAGGCAATGAAGGTCGAAGTGCCTTTGAGCTTCGGCAGGATACGCGGCCATGGGGTGAGATGGCCCTTGGCATTCATCTATACCAGCAACATCCCTGTCATCCTGATAGCAGCCCTGCTTGCAAACCTGCAGCTCTGGGCCCGGCTTTTGGAAAATTCCGGCAGGCCCTTTCTGGGAATATACGACCCTTCCGGCTCTGGGCTGAGTTCTGGTCTTATAGCATGGCTTTCGCCTGTTAACATCCCCAACAACCTGATTGTGGGGACCTTGACAATGACGCAGGTTCTGCACACGTTAAGCTATGTATTATTCCTCATGCTTGGTGCGGTTGTGTTCTCAATTTTCTGGGTTCAGACATCCGGCCAGGATGCCAGAAGCATATCCAAGCAGATTATGAATGCAGGCCTGCAGATTCCCGGCTTCAGGAGGGATGAAAGGGTGCTGGAAAGGTTATTGCAGCGATACATCAATCCTCTTACAGTTATGGGTGCCCTGACAGTGGGCTTCCTTGCCGCGCTTGCCGACGTAAGCGGCGCCCTGACAAACGGCACAGGGCTTTTGCTTACTGTAATGATTATCTACAGGCTTTATGAGGAGATTGCCAAGCAGCATGCCATGGACATGTTCCCTGCCATGAGGAGGTTTGTAAAGACATAATGGTACAGACAAGCTTCGCCGACATTGTGCTGAACCCCCTGCTGAGCCTGAATCCCCTCATTGTGATTGCACTTCTTTCCTTCATACTTGCCCTCGTCATAAATATCCTCTATAAGTTTCTCACAAACCAGGCACTGATGAAAGGGCTCAAGGAGGAGATGAAAGAGTACCAGAAAAGAATCCGGAAAGAGAAGGGCAACCCTGCTGAGATGGCAAGGCTGCAGAAGCTGGCCATGAGCGCCAACATGAAGTACATGATGCAGAGCATGAGGCCGACGCTGATAACTTTCCTTCCGGCTATCCTGCTGATAGGCTGGTTTTCCGCCCACCTTTCAGTCGACACCATAATGCCGAACCAGGAATTCACCTCCACGCTGACGTTTGATGCTGATGTGTCGGGCAATGTAACCGCTGTCCCTCCAGAGAATTTGACTGTTGTTGGGGAAAGTACGAGGCAGATTGAAAGCTCAAAGGCTGTCTTCAGGTTCCAGGCGCTGGAGGAAGGCGACTACCTGATAAAATACCGGCTCGGTGACAGCGAGTTCACCAAGGATGTTTACGTCACAAACCAGCAGGGCCTGCACGCAACCGTCCAGGAAAACGTAAACAGGGACGGCGTCAAGACAATAACCATAGACCATAAGAAGAAGACATATTTCACGATTCCCGGCTTCAACTACAACGCAGGCTGGCTTCTTACATACTTCATCCTGGTCAGCGTATTCAGCCTCGGCCTGAGACGCATTATGAAGCTGCACTAACCCGGTTCTGTTAATTATTACAAAGGTCAGCGGAAAAAAGAGCTTTCAGAATTTCAAACTCACTTTCTATCTTTTTATCTCCGAAAGTAACATAAATCGGCTTATTGTTCATCTCAATTTAACTCCTTGATGACAAAAGTTTTTTTGAACTTGCTCCGCTTCTCCACCCAACTTCCCTTAATCCCTTTATAAACTCACTTACTTCATTCACAACCCAAACCTTTTTAAACCCCCTGGCTTTCCTGAGAAGTCCATGGTAGCGCCGAGATTCAGGAGCAGGACGTTCAGGCGGATTAAGGTAAAGACGCCTGGGAACAGGAATACAATTCATTACAGGCTGAGGAAGCCGGCAAAGGCCCAGTGCGGTAAGTGTGGGAGGCCCCTGCAGGGGGTCGCCAGGGCCAGGCCGATTCAGCTTAGAAGGTTCAGCAGGAGCCAGAAAAGGCCGGAAAGGCCTTTCGGCGGTGTGCTGTGCAGCTCCTGCACAAGGGATGAATTGCGCGCAAGGGCAAAATGATTGAGATAGGAAGGGTTTGCCTGAAGATTGCAGGCAGGGACGGTGGAAAGAAAGCTGTTGTAGTTGACATTCTTGACAACAATTATGTTGTCATCGCGGGCGAGACCAGGAAAAGGAAATGCAATGTCAATCATCTTGAATTCCTCAACAAGACAGTCAAGATAAAAAAAGGGGCAAGCGATGCTGAGCTCGAGAAGGCTTTGAAATCAGAAGGAATTATCCTTAGGAAGACAAAGCCGAAGAAAGCCGGACCAAGGCCTTTGAGGCAGCACAAGGCAAGGCCGATGGTAAAGCCTGAAACCGTAGCAAGAAAGAAAAAAACCAAAGAGGCTAAGCCCGAAACCGGGCCTGAAACCATTGCCAAGCCTGAAACAAAAACCGAACCAGGTGCTGATACGAAGACTCTTAACCAGAAAGAAAAGGCCAAGACCAGCAAACCCGCAGCAAAGGCTGCCAAGAAAGCTGTTAATTCTTAAAGGACATTTTTTATACTTGCAGTCCATCCCAGTTGCATGAGAGAAGTGATAAAGGGAAAAGTCCATCGGGTATACAAGCCTGTGAATGACGACGAGTTCCTCGACCAGGTTTCTTTCATAGTTTTCATAATAGGATTCAACTATGCAGTGGTCAGGCAGCGCTGGCCGGAAATAAGCAGGGCATTCAAGAATTTCTCAGTCAGCAGGGTTGCGGCAATGGACGCTGAGAAGCTGTTGGATGCGAAAGGCATGATAAGGAACAGGAGGAAAATAGCGGCAGTCATAGAGAACGCCAAATTGTGCCTTGCCCTTCAGAAACAGCACGGTTCTGTGCTGAAATGGGTTGCCAAACTAAAAACAAGTTATGAAAAAGACCCGTTGCTCAGCCCTTCCCTAAAGGAAGAGTTCCAGAGATTCAGGGGAATCGGGAAAACAACATCCGGCTGGCTCGACAGCATCCACATGGCAAAAGGAAAATATTTGGAATTCGAATGGGAGAAGTAAACATTCCCGAGATTTCTGTTGGAACACCAGTGATAGACTGGGAATTAAGGATCGCCGGCGCCGGGAGTTTCAACCAAGCGATTGTAACCCTCTGTTAAACCGAAAAGTATTTGAACCCGGATGTCTTATTAGACACTAGGCTCTCAACCTAGCGGTCGACCAGATTGACCGTCGCCGGCTTATTTTTCAGCAGCAACTAAGTCTTATTAAGCTTTGACCATAAATTTCCGAAAAATTTGCGGAAGTTATGAATTAAGGTTATTGGCTAGAAATTTAACGTAATTTGTTTTGAATATGTTCGTGTATCATCGACACGTTCAGCTCAAGCGCAACCACAGGCGTGGAAAGCTGCCATGACTCAAGCACCTCAGGCCTTATCTCCCCCATCATGGCAAGCATCTTGCCGCCGAGCCTTGCCTCTGCTGCCCTGCCCGGAATGAAGGACATGTGCAGGCTTTCCCTGACAGGAACATCCTCGCCGAGGTTCCTGCATATCCAGCCAAACACCTGTTTTATGTCAGTAAAAGTCACCTCATTGCCAGCCCACACAAGGGCAAGTTTCTCTGTCTCCCGGACACCGCTCTCAGGCCCGGAATCCTCAGTAAAGCATCTCCCTATCTCGAACACCTTTTGCGGCAGCTCATTGTGGGTGTTTTCTGACAGCACACCCATCAGGCTTGGCAGCAGCCAGGAGCGGACAACATCAAAGTTCTCGTTCACTGAGTTGTCTATTGAGATATAGCTTGCCACTGTGTTCATCCTGGAAGTGAGGGACTGGGCATTTGTTAAATGGTATGTGTTTGCCTCTACAAACCCCAGGCCTATCAGGAAATTAGCCAGCGTGCTCTTGAAGGATTCCATTGCACTCTGCTGCGCAATAGTGGCCACCTTCGGTATTACAGGAGTGAAATTCTCATAGCCAAATGCTATCGCTATATCCTCAACAATGTCAAATGGATGGAGTATGTCAGCCCTGTAAGCCGGGATAACTGCCTTGCCATTAACATAATTCATGCCCATCCGCTGGAGAAGCTCCTTTATCTCGTGCACCTTCAGTTCGGTGCCAAGCATCCTATTAACATATTCAGGTTCAACCTTCATCTCGCCGGAGGAAAGCTCGGGGATTATCAGCTTCCTGTCTGCATACCTGACTTCCATGCTGTAAATCTGGCCTCCCATGTCAGCAAGCGTGGTTGCCAGTATGTTGATTGCAACAGTGAGTGTGTTCAGGTCAGGTCCTGTTGCCTCAAGGAAAACATCCTTTGTTGATTCTGTTATCTTGCCGACATCATGGCTGTTGATAATAGGAGGCATGCTCAGCACAGAGCCCTGGCTGTCGATGAACACAGGAAATTCCTTCTGCTCCTCAATTATATGGCCGTATTTCTTCCCTGTCGGATGCCTGGACAGTATCTGCCTGCCGTTCAGAATCTGGTCGGCTTCCAGAGGCCTGAACTTTATCTGGTCTGGCGGCATCGTCGTGAACTTTATTGGGAAATGGATTTTGTCAAGCGGATATATCCCTAAACCTCCCTTTTTCCTGTTCCTGCAGAAGGTAACTGCAAGCTTTTCCTGCACCTGGATTATATCCCTTATCTTTTCATCATCCAAAGAAAGCCCCTTGACTATGCAGGTCACTGCATAAGGCCACATCTTCAGGGTTTTTTCTACAGTGCAGTGCTCCCCGGACTTCTTCACTGCATACTGCCTTATCCCCGGGCTTATGCCCATGAAAGCGGATAGAGCCCTTGCAAATCCCTGCTCGCTCAGCATGTCAGGCCTGTTGGGAAATATCTCCACTTCTATTTCCTGCTCGTCAATCCTGTCCAGGTCTGAGCCTATCATGAATATCCTTTCCTGGAGCTTGTCCAAGGGAATTTTTTTCCCGAGGAGCTTCTGCACCATAGCTGTCTTAAAGGTCACTTTGGGCATTTTATTCCAGCCAGAGCCTGGCTTCCCTCGTCTTTTTTATGTCGTTCTTGTACAAATCCCTGAGGTCTGTTATTGAGTAGTAAGTGGTTATCACCCTGTCAAAGCCCACTCCCCATGCCAGCACAGGCACAGGCTCGCCAAGCAACGGCTCAACAACCTCAGGCCTGAATATGCCTGCCCCTCCAAGCTCGAGCCATTTTTTCTGCACAGGATGGAAAACATCAACTTCCAAGGATAGCTCAGTGTAGGGAAAATATGCCGGCCTGAACCTTATCTTTGGATAGCCCATTTTCGTGAAGAATATCTTCAGGTAGCCAAGAAGGTGCTTGAAGTTTACATCCTTGTCCACCACTATTCCCTCGCTCTGGTTGAATTCAAAAAGATGGCTCCAGTCCAGGGCCTCGTTCCTGAAGCACTTGCCGACAGAAAAATATTTTGCCGGCCATTCCTTAAGCTTTGCAAGCGTCTGCGCGGACAATACTGTTGTATGCGTCCTTAGCACGTTTTTCTCTGCTTCTTCAGGGCTCCAGTTGTATCGCCAGCCCAGTGAGCCGGTGTTCCCGCCGTGCTCATGCACTGCCTTCACAGAGGCAACCAGTTTCTTGTCAGGAAGCCTGCCTTTCGCCGGGCTTTTTAGGTAAAAAGTGTCCTGCATTTCCCTTACTGGATGGTCTTGGGCAGTGAAGAGGGCATCAAAATTCCAGAATCCTGTGCTGACTATCGGGCCTTCCATCTCCTTGAAGCCAAGCTCCAGCCATATCTGCCTTGCGTAGGAAACCGCCTGGTTGACAAAATGCCGCTTCCCGGCAAAAATGTCAGGGACAGAGGCCTCGACATCATATCGCCTGAAGCTCTTTCCCTGGTAGCTTCCTGACTTGATGATTTGGGGAGTGAGCTTCTCCAGGACATCCTGGGCATCTTTCATTTCCGACTTCACTCTCTTCCCGAATTCGGTCAGGAAAACATTCCTGACCTTAACGGCACTTGACACAACTATGTCCTTCCTCCTCTTCAGGGATTCAAGCACCGGCAGCTCCTTGGCAGAAATTTCTGATAAAGATAGCGGGAATTGCTTTTTCAGGAAAAGCTCTTCAGGGAAATCCTGCTTCAGCAGCTTTTCCCCTTCCGGAGTGAGTGAGATTTCAAGCTCAGCCTTGCGCTTTGCCACAATAGCTTTTTTCTGCCTGAGCGCCCCCAATGATATCTGAAGTTCCTGGCTGCTCAGCTTTGTGCTGTCAGAAATTTCCTGGAGCGTGCCGGGAGTTTGTACTGCCTGCAGGAATCTTCTCTCAGGCAGCCCGGTTTTCCTGTAAAGCTCCCCATTTTTACCTAGCACTATGATATCCTTTACCTGCTCATCCACATGGACAACTTTCTTGTTCTTCAGCCACATCACAGCCCTGTTTATTTCAACATCCTGCAGGCCGGTTGCCCTTTGTATGGCTCCAATCAGCATAGGATTGCTGAGTGCCTTCAGAATCTTCCTTTCATTCAAAGTCAGTGTCTCAGCAACATTCTGCGCATCCATGCAGCCTGAGAACCAGAGCTTTTTTTTAAAGGTTTGTAAGAGAAACCCTAATTGGACATGCCATATATAAAAAGATAAAATAAAAAAATTATTTGATTATTTCTTTCGCAGGCTTCATCTCATTCCAGGCCATCTCGAACAGGCTTTCCAGTGCAGAGGCGAAGAATGGCGTGTTCACCCACACAGCCATGTCATAGGTAGGGTGGACTTCCTGGTCGTCCATAACCATGAATGCCAGTTCCTTCCCGTCTACGATGACAAACCGGGCTTTCGCGTCTGTGTGCCTTACATCGGCAACGCTCCCTATGTCTTTCACAGCCTGCTTGGATTCCTTCGTATTTATTGGGGCGGCTATCCTTATCTTCACGCCGCGCTTCTTTATCTTCTCAAAGGTTCCCTTGAGCCCTTCAATCTTTCTGAGGAAGCCTGGCCCCGTGGTCATTATCGTCACGGATTTCTCTGCGCTCCTTATCATCAGGTCAAGATGGTTGTACAGGTTGTGCCTGCCGCGTATCGAGCCCGACAAATCCGACGGCTCAACCAGCTCAACCCCCTGGTTATGCAGGTCATTGAGCTCTTCGAGCACATCAGTGCCCTTCAGTTCGGCGAGGCGCTTTATCTTTGTATCTGCATCAAAGCGCATGTTTTTCTTGACGCGCTCTACAACCTCTTCCGGAGAAACAGCCAGGTACTTTATCGGCTTGCCGAATTTCATTACAATAAAGCCCTTTTTTTTCAGGCTCTCCAGCACGTCATAGCTCCTTGATCTTGGGACATTGGCTATGTCGCTTAGCTCCCCTGCTGTCGATACGCCCCTGGAAAGCAGTGCGGTCCAGATTTTCACTTCGTACAGGTTCAGCGAGAAATAGGTTCTCAGCTTACTCAAAAATTCCTCCTTCACAATCATTTATTTCCCCCTCCTCTCGCGAAACGCATCGAAAAAACCGACCAAACGATAGTAACACCAAACGCTACTTTCTTAAAGCTTGCGCTTCAAGCCACCCCTTTTTGTAAAGTAGCTAATGGGGTGCTTATATTTAAGCTTTACTCTTCATGCATGCGTTTATCGTCGACAAATGCAGCCAAAAATTGCAACTATCATTCAGATATGAATATTAAGCGTACTTACATAATGACATATAGCTAAACTGTATTTGAATAGTGGAAAAAGTTTTTAAATAAACTGTGCTTTGACTGGCACATAGTGAAACTTCCGGACTTTCTGGCTTGGCCAACGCAAGTAAACCCGCAGGCTGGTTCTTCTGGTGCTCCACAGGGATGCAGCGTTGGTGCATGGGGGCTTGAGAGCGTAACCAATACCTTGATGCTGCTGGTTGACTGGGATGGCATGCCTCTTGAGACTGCCCAGCGCGGTGTGCAGGAACTTACCCTTCTGCACAACCATCTCACGTTGTGGGAGGAAGAAAAGTCTCTTCCTGTCGGAACTTTCGTTAGAAACCCTGATTATTATAAGCAGCACTGAATGGTTCTCACATGGACAGATGCTAGCCCGGAATAATTATTTGCAATATAGAAGGTAAATAAAGGCATCAGTTTCCACAGGAAATGAAGGGGGCATAGCGTTTCTGAAGATTATTTCTTCATAAATGGGTTTAAAAACCACATTATTTATAAAGGCTCGGGTATTCCCCCTTATAAATCATTGGGGGTTAATTGCGATGGTCAAACGCGATATAAAGATTGTAAACATTGTTATTAGCACTTCTTTGCAGCATGACATTCCATTGGAAAAGATGGCTGCAACTTTAAGCAATACCGAATACAACCCTGAACAGTTCCCAGGGCTTGTGCTCCGCATAAAGGAGCCTAAGACCTCTGCCCTTATATTCAGTTCAGGCAAGGTCGTGTGCACAGGCGCAAGGACTATGGAGAAGGTAGAGGAATCAATCCAGAAGATAATCAAGAGCCTGGAGAAGATTGGAATCAGGATAACCATAAAGCCTGAGATAAACGTCCAGAACATTGTTGCCTCCGGCTCAGTGGGCATGGACCTCAACCTTAATGTGCTTGCCCTTAAGCTCAAGAACGCCGAGTATGAGCCTGAGCAGTTCCCAGGACTTGTATATAAGCTGAGCGAAGGCGGCGTGAAGGCAACATTCCTGCTTTTCAGCAACGGAAAAGTTGTCTGCACAGGAACAAAGAGCGAGGAACAGGCAAACAAGGCCCTTGACCAGCTTGTTGAGAACCTGAAGAAGGTATTGTCTAAGAAAAAGTAATTTAAAGTAGTAAAGCCATTATTGGCGTTGTGTATGCAGATAGAGGTAGCTATGTAGCATGGGTTTGAAGCTTAACTTGGGCTGTGGTGCCAACATAATGGAGGGCTGGATGAACGTTGATATAAAGCCGGGCAAGGGAGTTGACAAAATCGTTGACCTTGACAAGGCCTGGCCATGGAAGGACAGCAGTGTGGATGAGATATACATGAAGCACACTCTGGAGCACCTTGCTGACCAGGTAAAGTCGCTGAAGGAGGCGAAGCGCGTTCTCAGGAAAGGCGGCAAACTGACAATCAGGGGCCCTTTCTACAACCACTACTCAGCCTTCGCCGACCCCACGCACAAGAGCAACTGGCTCACTCCTTACAGCTTTTACTGGATTGAACTATATGTTGGCGGCTTCAGGCTGGCAAAGAGGCAGTTCCTGAAATCAACGCTGGGGAAGCTCATACCATCCCCTGTACTTGCGCCACTGAGCCTTGTGTTTGGCAATTTGGTGCAGGAAATGATATTCGAGCTGGAGAAGATGTAACATGGATGCTGTTCAGATAATAGGCAGGATTGAGGAATTCCTCAGCGGGGAGCTTTACAGGAGGAAGATTCTGAAGGCAGTGACTAAAGGCAAGAACTTCCTTGTTGTTGATTTTGCCGACCTTGTGAAATTCGACCACGAGCTTGCTGAGATACTTCTGGAAGATCCTGAAGAGACAATCAAGGCAGCTGAGCTTGCGGTTGAGAACTTCGACTTCCCTGCCGAGGCCAGGAACTTCAGGATACGCTTCAGTAACCTTCCTGAAAGCCAGCATGTGCTCATCAAGGATATAAGGGCTGAGCACATAGGCAAGTTCCTGACTTTTGACGGCCTTGTAAGGCAGAAGTCTGATGTCAGGCCGCAGGTCACATCAGTGAGGTTTGAGTGCCCTGCATGCGGCAACATAATCCCTGTTCTCCAGCTTGAGCAGCAGTTCCGCGAGCCGAGCAGGTGCAGCTGCGGCAGGAAAGGGAAGTTCAGGATTATCAGCAAGGCCCTTGTCGACGCGCAGATGATTGTGCTCGAGGAAGTGCTTGAATTGCTTGAAGGTGGCGAGCAGCCAAAGAGGATGAACATTTTCCTGAAAGAGGACCTTGTCAGCCCGCTTACTGAAAAGTACACCAACCCGGGAAGCAAGATTCGGGTAACCGGCATAGTCAAGGAAGTGCAGAAGGTTTTAAGGACAGGCACCAAGAGCACAACCTACGACTTGCTTATTGAGAGCAATTACGTGGTTCCTTTGGAGGAGGACTATTACGAGACCACGATAAGCCCTGAGGAGGAGCTCCAGATAAAGGAGCTTTCCCAAAACCCGAGGGTTTATGAACTGCTTATTGCTTCAGTTGCACCAAGCATTTTCGGCTATGACGAGATTAAGGAAGCCTTGCTCCTGCAGCTGATGGGCAGCGTAAGAAAGGAGCGTTCTGACAAGATGTCCACAAGGGGGGATTTGCACATACTCCTTGTCGGCGACCCGGGAAGCGGGAAAAGCCAGCTCCTGAAAAGGATAAGCCAGGTTTCCCCGAAAGGAAGGTACATAGGCGGGGGCCGCGGTGTTTCTGCCGCAGGGCTGACTGCAGCGGTTGTCAGGGATGAGTTCCTCGGCGGCTGGAGCCTTGAGGCCGGTGCACTTGTGCTGACAAACAACGGCCTTTGCTGCATTGATGAGATAGACAAGATGACTGTCGAGGACAGGAATGCAATGCACGAGGCACTTGAACAACAAACAGTTTCCATCTCAAAAGCAAATGTGCACGCAACACTGAATGCAAGGACTTCTGTGCTTGCCGCGGCAAACCCGAAGTTCGGCAGGTTCGACCCCTTCAGCACCATTGCAGAGCAGATTGACATGCCGCCTACTCTCATCAACAGGTTTGACCTCATATTCCCAATAAAAGACCTGCCTGATGAGATAAAGGACGAGAGGGCAGCCAGGCACATACTGCGCCTTCACCAGTCCCCTGACGTTATCGAGACAGATATATCAACTGCCTTTCTGAAAAAGTATATTGCCTATGCAAGGCAGAATATAAGGCCGGAGATTACTGACGGGGCGCTGCTGGAAATAAAGGATTTCTATGTCCAGATGCGCAACCAGCAGCTGCAGGATGAAAGGGTGGCAAGGACAATCCCGATTTCACCCAGGCAGCTCGAGGCCCTTGTCAGGCTCTCAGAGGCCTCTGCAAAGATAAGGCTCGCAGACAAGGTCACCAGAAAAGACTCGAGAAGGGCCATAAAGCTTCTTACCTATTGCCTTTCCCAGATAGGACGTGATCCGATTACAGGAGCCATTGACATAGACCGTATCACCACAGGCATCCCTGCAAGCCAGAGGGACCGCATCTTCACGGTAAGGGACATAATCAACGAACTCGAGCAGAGCATTGGCAAGATAATCCCGATTGATGCCATCCAGAAGGAAGCAGTGAACCGCGGCATGAAGGAAGAGGATGTGGAAGAGGTTATAGAGAGGCTTAAGAGAACAGGCGACCTTTATGAGCCCAGGAGAGACCATATATCGAGGGTGTAAATGGCTGATACCGCAGTCAAGGTCAGTGTGAAGAAAATCGAGACAGACAGCTCCCTCAACAAGATAAACATCATGGGCACAGTGGTGAACCAGGCTAGGAGGGAGGAGGGAAACGCCATTGTTGTTGATGACGGAAGCTCGGTCATTGATGTGCTGATTTTCGACAATACAGTGAATAATGCACAGGTTGGCGACCTTGTCCAGGTCATCGGCAATGTCGGGACTATAGAAGGAAAGAAAGTTATAGCCGGCCAGATTGTGAAGAGGCTCGATAACAGGCGCTGGCTTGAGTTGAGGAGGATGTTTCCTCCAGGGATGTATCATCGCAAGGCAGCAGGATTGCTGAAGAAGCAAAACCGGATGATTCTGGAAGCCCTGCCGAGACAATTCTTGGACTGATAAGGAAGCTGGATTCCGGCAAGGGGGCGAACGTGGACCTTGTTGTCAGGGAGTCCCGCATCGAGACTGCAGAGAAATTAATCAATTCACTTCTGGAGGAAGGGGAGATTTTTGAAATCAGGCCGGGAATGCTGAAAGTTCTGGAATAGTATGGCTAAATCTCTCTGAAAGGTATCTTCTGTGATGCGGGTTGAGAACGTCAACTCTGTCCAAAAGGGCCTGTGTAGCACCACTGTAAACTGTGACCTTTGTCGAATGATTGCCAGATGTGTTTGTGCAGATTCGCACAGTCGGCTCCACATGCAGATTGGCCAGCAAATCAGCGATGCTATTAGTGTAAGCGGGATTTATGGAATTGAATTGTATTGCCGGTCTGCCGTGGTTGTTGTAAAAGGTTCCGGAGCCTGCCAGCACTCCTTCAAAGAAATTTTGGGCAAAAACGCCCCTCCCCAGCCATGGCAGCCGCTGTCTCACATGAGGATGCGCCAGCGGAATCCTCAGGTCATTAATCAGAAAGCCTGCAATTGCGCTTGATGCCACGGCAACATAAGGTCTGCGCACCTCGCGATTTCCGTTTGCCGACTGGTACTCAGAAGGTATCCTGAATGCAACTTCGCCTACCTTTTTTTCCAGGTTGAAGAGTTCTGAGAAAGCCTGTGCAACGAATTCCTCAAACAAAGGAGTGTCAAACCGCCTTCCCTGGACATTAATAAAATTCATTTCACCATTACTTGATTTTTTTATGATTCCCCTGGACCAGACAAGCCCAAGCAAACGGGCAACCCCGGCATCAATTGGATATGGAAGCCGTATTCCCCTCTGCCAGTCATTAGCAGAAGGCTGAAATCTCCTGTAAAAAGCCCGCACATAAAACAAATTCCCTGTTAAGTAGTCTCCGTCAAGAAAAGCC
>JAGVYJ010000056.1:0-1041 GCA_018303315.1 Candidatus Woesearchaeota archaeon
ATCAATGCCGCCAATCAACAGTTGGTTCCCACTTATCCCAAAAATATTATAAGCAGTGCCAACTGAATTTTTTTGCTGGAGATAATATCCGTGATCCCAAAGTATTCTGCCACCACTCACATGCAACTTCTCTCCCGGCGTCGTCGTCCCGATGCCAACATTGCCGGAAACGTTGCTGTACATGTTACTTCCGCTAAGGGCCCAATCAGTGTCACCTGCGCCTGCTGAAGCTGGCCATGACGACCTGCAGTCAGCGCCTATGCAAAGCTGAGTTCCTTTTATGTTGCCATTCACATCCAGCTTTTGTGCAGGGGTTGCTGTTCCTACACCAACATTTCCGGAAACATTACTGCTCATGTCATTACCGCTCACAAGCCAGTCCCCGTCAGTTGTTGTTGAAGGCCAGCTGGTTTTACACTCAGAGCCTATGCAGATGCCTGTTCCCTTAATCTGGCCATTAACGTCCAGCTTTTCTGTCGGATTTGTTGTCCCTACTCCCACCAGGTCATCAGCCGTCAAAAGCAGGGTAGGAGTGGCCGTCCAACCTGAGTCATCAGCTAGTCTGGAATAGAAGCCCAGCCCGCCCCCTGTGCCATGACTGCCTGAATGAACAAGATACGTCGCAGAAGATGCATCAGTGCTCCGTAATTCTATACTCGCTTTTGTGCTTTCCACTCTTACGGCAGCATTACCGTCCCATGCATGACCATTTATATGAAGGTCTGTTGCAGGACTGGTAGTTTTAACTCCCACATTGCCAGTGCTATCGATAGTCATCTTGGTTCCGCCATTGGTTCCGAGCTCCAGGTTCCCGGCAAGCTGGTTCCACACAAGCATCCGCTTATCTGTATTGCTGCTGCTGCCAACATACCATATCCTGCCTGTGGAGCTTCCCTGAACACCATCGTTGCCATAGCCTGATATTCCTGCAACCGAGGCAATGGTGTCGCCTGCGTTATTGGGGTCGGTTATCACAATCTGTCCCTTGAAGTCTGCATTCGGGGCAGAGACATGCAGGGCAGTATGCGGGTTGGATGTGCC
>JAGVYJ010000056.1:1064-5830 GCA_018303315.1 Candidatus Woesearchaeota archaeon
CTGTGCTTGCATTAAGTCGGACCACAGCACCGTCATCAACCCATCCATTAGCCCCGGGGCCCCCGGGCCAGCCAGCGCGACAGTCACTGCCTATGCAGAGCTGAGAGGCCTTCACTTTGCCATTGACGTCGAGCTTTTCAGTGGGCGCAGCTAAACCAATTCCAACGTTGCCATCATCCTTTATCCTCATAACCTCGTTGCTGTTTGTGTAAAAAGCAAGGTCGTCTGCACCTGTGGTGATTATCTCAAGATTTCCGGTTCCTCTTGTGGCAATCCAGTTTCTGCTGCCAGAAAGATTGCCGCCGATAACTATCTGTCCGCCATCTGTAACAATCCCGACTTTATCCAGACCGGTCAAAGAACTGGCCCCTCCTATGTCAAGCAATGCAGCTGGATTCATGGTTGCAATGCCAACCCTGCCTATGCTGTCAACTATCAGCCTTGTAGCTGCCTGGGTTCCTAATTCTAAAGGCCCTGCGAGCTGATTCCATATTAATAGCCGCTTATCTGTATTGCTGCTGCTGCCAAGATACCAAATCCTTCCAACATCAGTTCCTGGCGCCCCATTGTTGCCATAACCCGAAATGCCGACTACAGAAGCATCTGTGTCTCCTGCATTAACGGGGTCCATAATCACAAGCTGTCCTTTGTAGTCGCTGTTTTGTTTTGTGATATGAAGGCCTGAATGGGGAAGCGCAGTGCCAATACCAACGTTGTCTGCTGAAGTAGTGAGGCGGACAGCAGCCCCGTCATCCACCCAGCCTGTCTCTCCGCCGCCACCTGCCTCAGCCCAGTCGGTGATGCAGTCTGCAGCTATGCAGAATTCGCTGCCTTTCACCCTGCCCACTACCTCTAATTTCTCAGAGGGGGTTGTTGTCCCGATGCCCAGACTGCCGCTCACAGTTGCCCCGCCAGCCACAGCCAGGTTTCCTGAGACATCAAAGTCGCCGGCCTTTGCAATTATATCGCCGGCCGACACAGTGGCTGCAAGGGCTAAAACCAAGAGCAGAGCTATCGCTAGGTGAATTGCGAAAATCGGGGCGAGGAACCTTGCCTTGATTAAATTCTGGAAAAAGCTCCCTTTCTGCACTGCCTTTTCCTTATTCACCCATCCTTTCATATTCCTCACCTCTTGCATTTCTAAGGGATTCCCCGCTCTGTGAGAAGACCTCTCAGATGAAGGTTACCTGATTCATCAATGTATAAAACTACCTCGCCTGCAGGACTCCAGACAATAAAGTTGCTGCCGGAAGGATTCAGGACTGGCTGGGATTCAAAGAGCAGGCCGTCTATGTAAAAATCGCCTGTTGACAGGTCGACTACAGCTATGTCGGCGCCAAAGCTGTTCTGGACCCTGAACTCGTCTACTCCTGTGGCTGTATAGCCGGAACTCTCTGCCAACGTGCCTGCGATGATTACATTGCCGAGGAAATCAAAATGAGCCACGGTCTGACCCTGGCTGTTGATGATGAACAGCTTATTTCCTCCGATACAGGCCCCGTCATATGCCTTGGCCACTCCTGCCAGGTTGAGCATGCATTCATTCACATAAGTCCTTCCATCCACCCCGCATACAAGGCTGCCCCCTGACGAACAGCCGGTTGAAGAGGCATTCAGGTATACGATGCCTGCCCTTTTGCTGATTGAAACCTTGCCCTTGTAAATTATGCCTGTCACTGTCGCCGGCAGCAATTTTACAACCTCGTAATTCGGCGAGGGGTTGGCAAACTTAAGAATCAGCTGGCTGGATTTCACGCTGCCAAGCTGAGTTGCGTTGAAGAACTCGACAGTAAAGTTAAGCCCCTTCAGCGAATAAGGGATTGTTATTGACCTCTCATAGCCGTCAACTGACCTTGCAGCAAAGCTGATTTCAGAGTCAATCACATATGCCAGGTCATTCAGCATATCCTTCTCTTTCTGCTGCTGGGCATCGAGAATGTGGTTCCCCAGGACAATCATGAACAGGAACAGTATTATGAAAAGGAATCCGATGAGTATGCTGGTCTCTATCGCAGACTGGGCTCTAGTCAATCGAGATTTCAACATAGGTACCTGTTCCGTCGCGTTTTGCTTCCACCTTCACGTTCTTCAGCCCGCCGGAATAATCCTCCTGGGTGAAAATCCCCCTTATGTCCACGTCGCTTGGAAAGCTGCTCTCGGAAGGAAGCCCTCCCAAACGGCTGACAAAGACAAGCTCGTATATTTTTTGGGCGGGGTCATTTATGATGCTCAGGTTTGCCAGGTTGTCAGGGAAGGATTCCTTGAGCACCAGCCTGCTCGGCGGCCCAAGCCTGTACACAATTTCCGCATTGTCAACAATATCGTGGCCGATTTTCTGCAGCTGCTTCACCCCCAGGTCGGCATTGGTCCTCTGGCTCTGGCTGTAGAAGAGGAATATCCCTGGGAGGAGTATCAATAGCACTATGGCCACCACCAGCAGATACTCCATAGATGTTTGTCCAGCTTTCATAAGAATGAAAAATAATTACTCGATATTCGCCCGGAGGTCTCCTGACGAAGTGTGGGTGAACGTAGCAGTGGAGTCTTCAAAATAGTACATCAGGAAGAGGTCGAAGCTCTTCTTGCCCGAGCCTGAAAGCTGGGGGGATATGACCGGGTTGCATGTAAGCTGGACTTCGGTCTCAGCGCCATTGGCCACGAACTGCGCCGGGGCCGGAACGAATTGGCATGTCGTAGCCGGGCTTTGCGAGCCTGCGCTCACATTGACAAGATAGATTCCCTTCCCCAGCCCGTTCTTCAGCCCAAGCCGGACGCCGGCAGCAGGGGTCACTATGAAATCAGAGCAGCTGATACCTGTCTGAATTGTGCAGCGCTCAGGCAGCAGATTTCCGACGTTTAATATTCCAAATGAGGCAAGAACACCGATAACTACAAGCACAACAAGGATTGCCCAGCCGTAGGTGAGCAGGAATTCCATTGCTGCCTGTCCTTTACGGAACATTCAGACACCTCCCTTTGCCATGGTTAACTGATTTTGCAAAACGGGGTATAAAAATCTTTCCATATTTACACAACGAAAATCCCCTCGAATATCCTTGTGGTTACAGCAAAGACCAGGAAATACACAATCAGAGAGCCTGCTATGATTAGAGGGATAATGGCCAGGCTGGCCCTGACATCCCCCTTCCGGATGACTGACAAAAGAACAGATGAGAACAGCCCGGTCACTATTATGGAATATATGGAGTACTGCCTGAACAACTCAGGCTTCACGTTGATTTCGCCAAGTGTATTGAGCAAAGCAAGGCCGGCTCCGCCAGCGGCAGACGCCTGGCCCAGCTTTGACCCAAAATTCTGGCTGACGATAAGGAAATTGTAGGAAAATGCATAAAGTATTGGCGCAACCACCATAACCACTATGGCAATGAATATTATGTAGGACAGGTTGGTTGCTGAAAGTTCTGCCTTCAGGTGCCTTGTTTCCTTGATGTTGTCGACCACACGGTCGATTATGTCTGCTATCTGCCCCCCGCCCTTTATGCCCTGAACAATGAGGTCCACGGAACGCCTGGTTATTGGTGAATTGTACTTCTGGGAGAATTCCTGCATGGCCTCTTCTATGTCCTGCCCTGTCATAACCCTCTTCGCAATAAGTGTCATTTCCTCGGACAGCACACCGTATTCAGGCCTTATAGCCATCCACAATGACCTGTCAAATGGCATGCCTCCGCGAAGGTTTTCCGATACCAGGCGCATGTAATCAGGCATCTGGCTCTCGATTGCCTGCGTTCTGTTGTAGATTTTGACGTCAAAGTGGAAGTAGAGCAGCAGCATTGCCACTGCTGAAAGTGCCAATGGGAGAAATATCCAGAAGAGCAGTGTTGCAAGGAAGAACTTATACGGTTCCAGCACCGAGATTCTGGGGTATGCGAACAAAAGGTAAGCAATTAAAGTCATGGCAAGGTTAAGGTAGAAAATCCCTCCAAAGAGGCGGAAAGGCACAGTTGTCAGCCCGGCCCTGAGCAGATAGCTGTGAAGCTTTGGCCTCAACTTTTTCGGGATGAATGCCTTGCCGAACTCCTCGAAGGAAATCAGCTTGAGAGAGCCTCTCATAAGTCCACCGCCGGCCGAATAGACCTGATTAGGCTTAGGAAAAAAAGCTGCATGATTGCTATTAAGAACAGAAACAGGAACATGTGCCCTGCCTGGAGGTCAAAGCTAAGGAAGCTGGCGAGAATGATGAACATACTGGTGCCTAGGGAAGGTACGATGATGGCAACTATCATGAAAAAAAGCATGATTGAATTTAGCTTCTTCCCGTATTCCTGAATCTCTATTTCCTGCTCCTGGGCTATCTCCCTGAGAGTGCTTTTAAGTCCTGTAGTGACGTCTATGCCTGTCTTCAGGCTGTTGATAATCTGGCTTATGAGGCGCTTGAACTTGTCGCTTGGGCTATAGTCCCTGGCCCGTTCCAGTGCAGCCTCGATAGGAGTCCCTGTGTTTATGTCATCGACGATTTCCCTGAAAAATTTCCCGCTGACACCATAGCTCTGGGAGGCATCTATCAGGGAATTGAACAAAGGCGTGCCTGACTCAAGCTTTACCAGCAGGAATCTTCCTGCAAAAAGAACATCCTTGTCCATATCATGCTTCCGCCTGTTGATGTAGGCAGAAGGTGCATTGTACAAGAAGAGGAAAGCCCCGAGGCCTATGCCTATCGCAATGGGAAGCGCCAGGACGAATAGGTAACCCATTCGGAAAAGCAGGATAGCGACGAGCACCAGGGCAGCTCCGCTGATGTAAGA
>JAGVYJ010000001.1 GCA_018303315.1 Candidatus Woesearchaeota archaeon
TTAATACCTCTTATGCGAACAATGCCCTGAATATCATGCCTGCAAATCAATGCCGCAGTACGCAGGTTGAGGGTCTTGCCCGCTATATTTCGGCCCAGATATACTTACTTCTTGAGCCAAAGCTGCCCTTCTGGCTGCAAAAAGGGCTTCTGTAAAGGCACGAGCTGCCTCGCCAACAAAAGTGTCTGCGGCCCGGTAAAGAGGAGGAGTATTAGCAGCATAAGCAATTTCCCTAAGGCCTGCTGCAGCCAGAAGGATTTCCCTCGTATCTGCTGCCTTGCCTTCCAAGTCTATCGGCTCTGCCATATAGAGCATTAGATGTCCAGCATATATAAATTTTACTATATTCACCACTATTAAGTTATTAAAATAATAAAATTTATATCCTTGTTAAGTTTGCTCAATATTCATGCCTCTGACAGATATTATCCGCCAGCATGAAGCCGGCTTAGCAATTGTTACAAGTGCTTCTCCTGTGGACTTTTCCAGGCTAAATGCTGCCTTCTGCACCGAAATTATGCAATGGGAAGGCAATTATGATACCAAGGCAATGCAGGAAGTTGCACAAGCTACAAAGCACTTGCCTGCTTACTCAAGATATGCTGTGGCAGGCTATTGTCTGTTAATGGGCGCTCTGGCAGATTTGCCTGAGCATGCAAAACAGGAATTTGCTGATATTGTTTTGCTGGCTCCGGATTCAGCTCTTCTGCAGGATTTAAGGCATTCCATCCGAGCATACGCTGCCAAACACGGAAAAGGCAGAGCCAAAAGGCATTTTTCCCTTGCCTTCAAGCGCATGCAGATTATTGCTGAGTTTATGGATGGATTAACCCTGCAACATGAGTCAGGACTTGCAGATGCCCTGGATATTCATGGCCAGTATATCTCAATCTACGGGCCTTTATTTCGTGGAAGACTGGCAGCTGAGTTCTCTAATCCTGATAATTTCGTATAATGTACCTTATACGAACTCTAATATGTAATGCTCCTGCCACCGTCATTCAGAAGCACGGTTCCTGTAACAAAGCTGGTGTTCAGAAGGGCTAAAACAGCCTCGGCAGTGCTTTTTCCGGTGCCCCAGCGCTGTAAGGGCGTTCTTGCAGAAATTGCCTTTATTTCCCTGGTTTTCATGCCTTCAGGAGGGATAACGTTGCCATTTGCAACCCCGTTCACCCGAACCTTCGGTGCAAGCTCAAGGGCAAGGGTCCTGGTTGCCATCTCTAGGCCTGCCTTGGAAACAAGATAGGGCAGGTAGCTTTTGTAAACCCTGCCTGCTGAAGGAGCCCAGTCCAGGATATTCACAATATGGCCGCCTGAAGCCTGTTTTTGCATCAAAAGGCCGGCCTCCATGCTTAAAACCACTGGGCCTCGCAGGTTTGGGTTGATAGAGCGCTCCCAGGCCTTGCTGAAGCCCTTGGCTAGCTCTTCCACAGAATCTGAAAAGTAAGTGGCTGCGTTGTTCACAACTATGTCCAGCTGTCCGAATTTTTTCCTTGCGCTGTGCGCAAGCTTGCCTGCCTGGCCATCAATACTTAAATCGGCCTGGAACAGCTCAATCCGCCTTCCTTTTGCTCTGAGGAGTTTGGCAAGCTCTTCTGCCTCATCAGCAGAACTCCTGTAGTGAAGTGCAAGATCACAGCCTGCAACTGCCAGCTCAACAGCTATTGATTTGCCCACTCTCTGGGCGGCGCCTGTAACCAGTGCAACCAGCTTTCTCTGCCTGACTGAGTCGCTTAAAATCCAGTGATATCCCGGAATACTTTCTTTCATGGTTTTTGGTAAACCGGACGTTTTATTTAATTCTTTGGTTTTTAATCGGAATGTTTTTAATGAATAAACGGATACCTGTTCCAGCGTGCCTAAACTGACAAAGATATTTGAATTTTTCAAAAGGCGAGGAAATAAGAACGCCGTCGGAAAAATAAAATATAGATTGAATAATATAATCAATTATTAAAAATTATTATCTATCAAGATGATTGATATTTTTAATATTAACTTAAAATATTTATAATAATATATAGTCAATTATTTTAATTATTAATTAAATATTTTAATAGATACTTTAATATATAGTTTCCAAAAAAATTATTCTGAAATAAAGGTTTCCAAAAAGGTTCTATTTTCGGAAAACATTTAAAACCGTAAAAATTCCGGGGTTTCATGTTCAAAAAATGGAAGCGACTGAGCTCAAGGTACAGGCTAAAGAGCAGGTGGATTACCATCCGCCAGGACAGGGTTAAAACCCCGGAAGGTCATGTCATTCCTGATTATTATGTGAGAGAGGGCAAGGACATAGTCACTGTTCTTGCAGTAACAAATGAGGACAAGATAATCGTTGTAAGGCAGTACAAGTACGGAGCTGACAAGGTAATCCTGGAGCTGCCTACAGGCTTTATCGACGAAAAGAGCCCGCTGGCAGCTGCCAGGCGGGAACTGCTGGAAGAAACAGGCTATAAAGCAAGCCATTGGAGGAAATTAGCTACTGTTCTTACTGATCCGACAAGTTCTGCAATGAAAAGGCATGTTTACCTGGCAGAAAACGCCAGAAAAGTGAGTGAGCCGGTGCAGTTTCCTAACGAGAGGACTAAGGCTGTGCTTTTAAGCAAGACACAGTTCCTTGCCGGGCTGAAGAAAGGAACCTTCAAGAGTCAGGCAACTTACGCAGCAGCTGCGCTGGTAATAGCAAGGGGCAGAATTTTTTAGGCACCAGTTCCTTGCTAAGAAAAGTGAGCGACATTTCAAACGCAAATTGTAAGCATTCAACTTTTTATGTAAATTTAAGGTCACTGGTTTACAATATCGTATATCTCACTCTTTCTTTTTCCTGATGTGATCTCCCACATTCTTCACAGTGCTGCCAACCCTGGACCTGGTGCGCTTCACACTTAGCAAAATGGTTGAAAAAACCATGTTTGCAGGCTCCAATGTGGAAAGCTGCAACAGAACGTTGACGCCTTTCTTTGGCTCCTGAATCCTGACCTCCCTGATGAGAGGGTAGAACACAAACAAGGGAATAGTACGTATCACAGCAGAGAGCAGGAACAGGCTCTGGGCAGGAAATGCGAATATCCAAAAGGTTGGCAGGCTGGAAGCAAGGTAGCCGCCCAGCAGAGCTCCCAGCACAGCTGCAATCCCTTTCAGGAAATTCCAGTAGGCAACCACCCTGGCCCTTTTCTGAGGGGTAACTGCATCATAGATATAATTGGATGCCGCAAGCTCTATGCCCGGATCAGGGAAGCCGTTTATTGCAAATACAACAGCAAAATACCAGAACGGGCCAGGAATCATCCAAAGCAATGGCTTAACTGCCTGCAGAATTCCAGTAGCAAAAAGTATTGTCTTGTTGCCGAACTTATCCGCATGGCTGCCCCAGTAGACAGAACTGAAAACGCTGACCAAAGTGCTTATGACGATAAGAGCAGTAACTTCTGCAAATGTATAGCCCATGTTGACTATGAGGTGGAAGGAGAGGAATGGCCCTCCTATGAATAAGCCGAAATACAGGAAAAAAGTAAACCAGGTAAATCTCCCGAAATTATTCTTTGGCGACCTTTTGAGGAACTGCCAGAGGCTGAAATAATGCTCCTTCTGGTAAACATATTTGGGTTCATAGGTAAACAGGATCATGACCGAGGAAAAAATGTCAGCAACAGCGACAAAGCCAAGGAGCAGCGCAAAGCCAACCAGCACATTTCCTGCTTTTTCAAAGTGCTCAATGATGAAAAAGGCCAGGACCGTGGTAAGGAAAGTCACTATCTGGCCGACCCTTGCATACTTGCCAAAGAAAATGCCCCTTTCATTCTCGGAAATGAGATCGCCCATCCAGGAGCTCCAAGGCGGAATCCAGAAGGCCTCAAGAATCGTAATGAAGATTGTTATTACAATGAGAAACGTAATGTTGTGATACCATAATGCAACAAAGATAAGAGGAATCCAGAACGCTGCTTGCACAAGGTCAGCAGCTATGACAATTATCTTCCTGTTCTGGAAGAAATCAACAGCCCTGGAGCTCAAGAGCTGCAGCACTGTCGCGAAGAACTGGCTCAAAGCCTTCAGCAGCCCAAGCTCAAAGGCAGTGGCACCAAGCGCGACAACAAAGGGGGTCATGAACCGGTCCTGGAACTTGGTAACGAAGGTGGAGCTGGCAGAGTGAAGCATGGACAGCCTTGTAATTTTCCCGCGCTCTTCTGGGTTCATAAGCCCTTAAATCTGCCATCAGTATCTTAAATACTTTTGGATTTACAAAAAACACGGAGATTCCTGATATCAAGCGAAGCATTTATCATAAAGTATAAATAAGACAACCCTGCCTGTGAATGCAAGGAGGTACATAGATGGAGATAAAGCTAACGAAGCATCCAAAGAGCCCCACAATAATCAGTGGCTTTCCGGGTTTCGGGATGGTTGGCACGATAGCAACGGAATTTCTCAACGAGCAGCTGAAGACAGAAAAAATCGGGAAGATACTTTTCGAAGAAATGCCTGCGCTAGTTGCAATCCATGAAAACAAGCTTGTTGAGCCTTTCGGGATATTCTACAGCGAGAAACACAATCTGGTCATAATCCACGCCCTTGGGGGAAGCCCTGGCACTGAATGGAAGATAGCTGATGCAATAATGCAGATTGCGCACGAGCTTGGTGCCAAGGAGATAGTAAGCCTCGAAGGGGTAGGGGGCTCAGAGCCTACAGAAAAAATACAGAGATTCTATTACACAA
The DNA here is from genome assembly GCA_018303315.1 of Candidatus Woesearchaeota archaeon. Lineage (GTDB taxonomy): Archaea > Nanobdellota > Nanobdellia > Woesearchaeales > JAGVYJ01 > JAGVYJ01. Next base: position 4,720 of record JAGVYJ010000001.1, read on the forward strand.
CCGTGAATGCCAGCGCCAAGAAGCTTGATGACCAGAAAGTAAAGCCGTTAAGCGAAGGCATAATCCTCGGCGTCACTTCAGCCCTGCTCCTGAAAGCCGACCACCTGCCGGTGACATGCCTGTTCGCGCAGGCACAGCAAGGCCTTCCTGACAGCCATGCGGCTGCCGAGGTAATACAATCCCTGGATGCCTATCTCAACCTAAGCGTTGACCCAAAGCCACTGCTCGAGATGGCAAAGAACATGGAGGCAAAGCTGCAGAAAATACTTTCACAGAGCAAAATGTCAGAGAAACAGAGGAGCCAGCAGCAGCTCAGCTACATGGGATGAGCTTTCTTAATCTGGTTGAGCAAGGCCTTTTTTCCTGACCAGTCCATCACTTCAGAAAGCACTTCCTGGATTCTCTCAACAGGGATTATCCGGATTTTCTTAAGCTCTTCAGCCTTTATCACTATGTCCTTTAAGTTCGCCTTTGGAACTATCACTTTCTTGACACCGGCCTTTATGGCTGCCTCTACCTTGGCTGTTACCCCGCCAACCGGCAGGACCTCGCCGCTTACGGATAATGAGCCTGTCATGACATAGTCCTGCTTTATAGGCACCTGCTTGAGTGCGGATATGATTGCAGTTGCCACAGCAATCGATGCAGAATCGCCTTCTATGCCCTCATAAGTCTGGAGAAACTGTACATAAATGTCATGCTTGTTCTTTATGTCATCGCCAAAATACTTCTTAACAATTGCAGAAACGTTCTTTATGCTCTCCTGGGCAATCTCGCCAAGCTTGCCGGTTGCAACAACCTCTGTTATCTTCCCGCCTGGTGTGACCTCTGCTTCAATAGGCTGAATCATGCCAGCTGTGCCGAAAACCGCGAGGCCATTCACCCTGCCTATGCGCTTGCCTGTTGTGACAATTACCTCGTATTCCCTCTTGCTCTCAGTGTACCTGTCTATTATCTGCTGCTCCAGCATCTTCGCAAATCCCATGGCCTTTTCGATATGCTCAGGCAGCACAAGCTCAGCCTTCTGCTCAACCGCAAAGTCGCCTGCTGCCCTAATCATGCCGCCAAGCTCCCTGAAACGCAGCGTAAGATGTCCTTTCCTGTTAGCCATGCGCCTTGCCTCTGTTATTATCCTTTCAACAGCTGCCGCGCTGAAGGCAGGTATCTTCTTGTCCTTGGCGACCTCCTGGGCTATGAACACTGCAATCTTGTCCCTGTTCGCAGGGGTGTCTTCAATCGTGTCCTTCATGTAAATCTCATAGCCATACCCCCTTATCCTTGAGCGCAGGGCAGGATGCATATGCTTAAGTGTTTCCAGGTTGCCTGCTGCAATCAGGATGAAATTACAGGGCACAGGCTCTGTCCTGACCATTGCCCCGGCAGACCTTGCACTATGGCCTGTAATCGTGAACTTGCCCTCCTGCATTGCCGTAAGGAGCTCCTGCTGTGTGTACCTGCTGAGGGTAGCTATCTCGTCCACAAACAAAACCCCCAGATGGGCCTTGTGAATCAATCCTGCCACAACCCTTTCATGAGCGGGTGTTCCCAGGCCGCCGCTCTGGAAGGGGTCGTGCAGCACATCCCCAAGCAACGCACCTGCATGGGAGCCGGTTGCGTCAAAGAACTGCGACTGCTTCTTGTCAAAATTGTCAACTATGACTTTCGGTATCCTCCCCTTGGCATCCTGGCGCCTGTTAACATTAAAGAATATAGCTACAGCAACAAAGAACAGCATGCTGCCCAGGAAGAAGGCCACGAACATCAGGCCGCCAAGCAGCCTAGAGCCGCCTTCAATGGCTGAGTAATGGTTGAATGCCCACCAGGGGGCGATAAAAGAAACAACAAGAATTGCCATTATAAGGAGATTGTAACCTTTGAAAAAGCCCTGGTTCTCCATCTTTGCCTGGGCAACAAGCTCCCTTCCCTTGCCGCCAGGGACTGTCCTTATCAAGGGCGCCTGTTCATCATTGGGGTTTGCAAATGAGAGAATGTCTACGAGGTTCTCTTTCGGAAGCAATTCTGCCAAGGCTATTCCGAGCATTGACTTCCCTGTGCCCGGCTCCCCTATGAGAAGCACATGCCTTCGCTGCTTTGCAGCCTTCTGTACTACTGCAACTGCATCATCCTGGCCAATGACCTGGTCTATTATCTTCTTGGGTATCTTGATGTCCTTGGTCGTTTCAAACTTCAAAGGCTCGTATTTTTCTGCCATAGCACCCCCTGTTTATGGTGATATCCCTGGTTTAAAAAGGTTTGGTTTAGACTTTTACATCCTTGAAGGGGCATCCATGCCAAGAAGCTGCATGCCGCTCTCGAGCACATGGGCTGAAGCCATGATTAATGCTGTTCTGGCATCCCTGAGCCCTGGTTCTGCCTTCAGCACAGGGCAGTCATGGTAGAACTGGTTGAAGATGTCAGCAACCCTGTATAAGTAATTGGCAATTATGTGTGGCCTGAGCTGGGTTAGGGCTCTTTCAGCAACCTCAGGGAAACCGGCCAGGGCCTTCACAAGCTCAGCCTCCTTTGCATGGCTGAGAAGCGAGAAGTCCGTGGAGCCCGGGCTCCCAGTTTTTTCCAGAATGCTCTGAATCCTGACATAAGAATACTGGAGATACGGCCCTGAGTCAGCTTCGAAATTCATGGCCTGCTGCCAGTCAAAGCTGACGTTCTTCTCCGGGGAAACCTTCAGGAACTGATACTTTATCGCGCCGTATCCAACAACTTTTGCGATTTCCTCGGCTTTACTGTCATCAATGCCTTCATTCTGCTCCCTGACCTTTTTCAGGGCTTTCTCTTTGGCTTCTTTCATGAATTCTTCCAGCAATACAACATTGCCTTTTCTGGTGGACATCTTATCATCCTGCAACAGCACAAATGCATAATAAACGATTTCCGGGGCTTCCACGCCTATCAGGGATAATGTGGACTTCAGCTGCTGAGAATACAGCTTGTGGTCCTCCCCCAAAACCCATATGTTTTTTTCAGGATTGGATTTCCCCTTGTCTGAAGTGTAGGCAAGGTCACGCAGGCTGTACAACGAGGTTCCATCGCTTCTTGTCAAGACAAACACAGGAACTTTCATTGGCAATTTGAAATCCTTCAGGTCGACTACCAGCCTGTTATCCTCATCCACAAAAACCTTGCCTGTTTTCTTCAGTTTCCCAAGAATCACTGAGGTTTCGTCTTTGAACAAATAATCAGATTCATAATCAAAGCTGTCATACCTGATTCCGAACTCGCTCATGATTCTCTTCTGTCCCTCAATGCAGATATTAACAATCCTCTTGAAGGCCCTGATGGTTGCCTCATCCCTTTGTTCCAGCCTGTGCAACAGCTCAAATACCTTCTTCTCAGTGTCCTTGTTCTCTTCCAGTTCCCTATTGGCCTTCACATATTCCTCAAGCAGCTGGTCGAATGTCACATCCCTGTCCTTAATCGCATGAACCAGCAGCGCAATCTGCTTGCCAATGTCATTTACATAATACCTGACATACGTTTCATAGCCATGAAACCTAAGAAGTCTGGTGATTGAGTCGCCGATTATGGCATTTCTGGCCCTGCCGACGTGGGGGGCAGCATTGGGGTTGATGCTTGTATGCTCGATTACTGCCTTCCTTCCCTGCAAGTTAAGCGAGCCGAACCGGGATTTCTGTTTCAGAATTTGAGGGATTATGCTTCCTGCCAGAACTGTTTCATCTACGAATGCATTGATATATGCGCCCTTTGCCTCGAGCTTTCTAAAGCCAGGAACCTCAAGCTTCTCAAGCTCTTTTGCAATTTCAGCAGGATTCTTCTTCATGGATTTGCTGAAGATAAAACAAGGAACTGCAAGGTCTCCGTATTCAGGATTTGCCGGGACTTCTATGCCAGGAAGTATGTCCTTGGCCTTTGAGTGCGTGGCTCTCGCAAGGGCTTCAGCAAATGATATTTTGTACTTCTGCATAGCTTGGGATAGCTGGCCTGATGTTTATTAATTTATCCCTAAGAATCAGTTGTTTTCTCAGGCTTGGGCTCTTCCTTCAGAACCTGTGCAAGCTTGCTTTCCGGCTGCTTGACAGCTTTCTCAGCCTCTGCTGCTTTCTGCTTGACTTCAATATCTGACACATCCGGTTCGGCCTGGATTAACCTTCTCAGCCTTCCCGGTGCTTTCTTTTCCTTCTTCTCTTCTTTCAAAAAGTCCTGGGGAGCAGAAGCAAGCTCTGCCTTTACAATGCCGTCCTTGTCCTTTTCCGCATTTACAGTGATGCGGGCAGGCGGGTTTGTGCCCTGCTTCCAAACAAATTTGTTAATATGAGGGCCCAGCTTTATGTTCTCAGCCTTGAGATGCCGCCTGAGATACTGTGAAACAGCGCTGACTGCAACCCTTGTCCGGTTATACTTTGCCTTGTTTGCCCAGGCATCTCTGAGAGGTATGGTGAACTTTGCCATGTTAAGCCTTTGTCCTGTTCCGGCGCCAGCTGCGCTTTACGGTTGTGTGCCTTCCTGGGTGGATTCTCCGGCCTGTGCCATACTTTTTGGGCACAGTCCAGAAAGGAGCCCATTTAGTGTGACTTTTTTCCTTGATGAGCCGCTTCTTCCTGCTCGGATGCTTGTATCGTGCCATTTTACTCTGATTTCTTGGGAGACTTTCTTGTCTTTGCAGGGATTTCTTCAGCCTGAGCAGCTTTCTTCACAGCCATCTCAGAAGTTTCGGGTTCTTTCACCCCAGATTTCTCCAATTCCACTGCTATTTGAGTTGCAATCTTATCAATAAATGAGTGCCCTTTCCCGGTGAGGGCCCTGCCTTTGTGAACCCCCTTTTCGGTTTTCTCGACCAGCCCTGCCTGTTCCATCTGCTGGAGAACCTTGCGGATTATGTTGCCTGAGCCCTTGTACGTGTGCTCGGTCTTATGGCCCCTGTCCTTTTTCCCGCCATATTTGTGCCTGAGCTTTGAAACCCCTACCGGGCCGAGCCTGGCAACCGACCTGAGCACTGCCGCACTTCTTGTATACCACCAGTCACTCTGCAATGGAGGCCTTGTCTTGAAATGGCCTGTCTTGACATATCCGGCCCAGGCAGGAGCCCTGACTGTATCTATCTTCTTCAGCTCTTCTGCCATGCGCCCTATAAGCGCATCCTGGGGTACATCAGTATGTGTTGCCATTTTAGAATCTGGAAACGCAGTTCGCCGAAAAGGACGTTGCTTTAAAAACCTTACGGTTTCACAGATACGTTGCCCTGATCAAATGCTATCTGCCCGCCCTGTGTCAAAAACACGATTAAAGCGAACAAAAGAAGTACAATTATCGCAAGCAGTATCGGGATTATATCTTCTTTGCCTATCATCTACTTGTTGAATTTTTTTTCAAGATATGGGAGTATCTTCTCCTCGTCATCAAGCACAACGTCGCCGTCAACCAGCACAGGCACGCTCGGCTGGCCGCTGACTGCAATAACTTCCTTCCGTTTGGCCCTGTCCTTGATGACATAAACAAGCTCAACCCTGATGTCATGCCCTTCCTGGGCAAGGTCAGAAAGCTTCTGCCTGACCATGTGGCAGTAGGGACATTCCTCGAATTGGTAGAGACGCATCATCACATATACACATTACTTTGTGAAAATTCAGAAAATATAAATCTTGCGTTCCAAAAAAATTATAAAACAGCCGGGATTACCAGAGGGCATGGGGGCATGATGCTCAATCTTCATGAGTTGCAGGACTTTCTTCGCAGAAACGGCTACAGCATTGTCAATCATATTGATGAAATGAGCAACGGCGACGACCTGGCACTTGTGCACAGGGGTGACCATGCCCTAGGCCCTGATGTCGAATTCATGCCCAATTCCCGGATTGAGTGGGTGAATGGCAAAATCTTTGCCACGAGCAGGGCCCACAGCGCAAAGAGGATAGCCAGCTATTCCATCAGGCTGGTAAATGGCGAACCTTTCCTGCTCAGCGTGATGCCGTGGTCGCTGAACCAGATGAGGCTGCCGAAGGATTTTGTAAACGTCGCCAGGATTGACAGGAAGCTTGCTGACGGCATAGTTTATCGGCGGAATGTGAAGTATAATGACCACCTGACCAGGGCTGTTGAAAAATTTCTGCTGAGCAAGGACATGCCTTTTCGCCGCTGAAAAGAAACCTTTTTAAAGGATATTTCTCGCCTGTGAGCTATGGCGAGGACAATCCGCATTGCAAACAGCCAGTCAGCTGAAGAAGTCACTGCAGTCCCGAGGGAGATTTCAAATGGCGACTCATACTGGACTCATCTTGTCACCTCTGAGGATAAGGCTTTTGACATTGTGCTCCAGGAGATAGGCGAGGATGAGGAGTTCGAGGAGGACCTGCTTTAGGACCAGAGACCAAGAATAACAAACCTGAAAAATTTCTCAGTCATTGTTGTCAACCTTCCTGTCAGAAAAATTGTCGAAGGCGCGGACAAAGATGACGGAACACTGCAGGTTTCGTTCATAATTTCCCCTGCAAGGCTGATTTCCATTTCGCAGCGCTCCAGCCCGCTAATTGATAAATACATGGACACGCTCTTAAAGAAGAAGCACAGGAGTCTCAATCCCGCAATCATACTCTCAGACCTTCTTGAGACGTTCGTTGAGAATGCCATTGACTCCATAGAGCTGCTTGACCATAAAACAGACCAGCTCCAGAAACAGATAATATCCGGGAAAGGGTTTGCAAAAATACTGACTGAGGTGGAGGAGATCAAGGAAAACCTTTTCCTTGCAGGAAAGCAGCTCCGGGCAGACCTTGAAGTTGTAAGGGAAATCCTTTTTGTGCAGAATGACCATATCGATGCAAAGCATTTCAGCGGCCACATCCAGGAGAGAATCCTGCATGCTATTGACATTGTGGACACAGCAAGGGAGGCATTGCAGGGCATTAACAACCTCTACCTCACTGCCCTGTCAAATGACATGAATGTGAGGATATACAAGCTTACCAATCTCGGTGCTTTTCTTCTGGTCCCGGCCACGATAGCTGCTATCTGGGGAATGAATGTGCCATTGCCTGTGGAGAATTTCTGGTTTGTGCTGGGAATATCAACGGTCTTCAGCGCGCTGATATGGCTATGGCTGAACTACAGGGCCTAAAGACTGTTTTTCATCACAGCAGGGATTTCATGCGCAAAATGACTGCTTTTGAGAACTAAACCTTTTTATAGGGGAGTGGCAAACTCAGAGCCATGGGCCGGTAGTTCAACCCGGTAGAATGCGCCCTTGGCTAGGGTGAGGCTGCGGGTTCAAAATTGTGGCAGACTGCCACACCCCTGCGCAATGTGGGATTTCGCTTTCGCTCAATCCCACGGAACGGCTGCGCCGTTCTCGGGGTATTATCAGGCTGCCAGAAGGAAAGTCCCGCCCGGTCCATAAATTTCTAAGCACAACTGTGCTTCGAGCCTTCCTTATAGTGCCGGCCGCATTTCTCGCAGAACAACCTTTTGACCAATGGCTGGCCGTGCCTTTCGCAGCCCTGGGCTGCGCATGTTTTTGCGCCATGCCTCCACTGCTCTTCGGTAGCCACGCCATGGCAGCTTCCTGTACAAACATAATGCAGTTCCATAGCATTTAATTTCCGGGTTTATTTATATTATTTTCTGCTTTTGGCAAAAGTATTTTAAAGAAATATCCCATTTTGAATTGCCATGGAGCTCCGGGATCTGATCAGGAAATATGCGTTGCAGAATGCGGTGCAGTTTGACGGTATAGCGCAGGCAGGCGCGGTAATAGGAAAGGTGCTTACTGAAAAGCCTGAGCTCAAGAATGACATAAGGGCAATATCCAGGCAGATTGTTGAGATAGTGAGGGAAGTGAACAAGCTTGATGTCGGCCAGCAAAAGGCAGAGCTCGAGCAGATAGCGCCCCAGCTGCTGGAGAAAAAAAAGGGAGAAAAAAAGGACCTGCCCGAGCTGAAGAATGCTGTTGAGGGGCATGTCGTGACAAGGCTCCCGCCGGAGCCAAGCAAATACCTGCATCTCGGCCATGCCATGAGCTTCCTCATAAACTACATGTACGCCAAGAAGTACAAGGGCAGATGCATCCTGAGGTTTGATGATACCAATCCTAAGACATGCAGCCAGGAATATGTCGATTCAATCCTTGACGATTTCAAATACCTGAAGATAATCCCCGACGAGACAAGATATGTGAGCGATGACATGGAGCAATTCTATTCCTATGCAGAGCAGCTGCTTGATGAGGGCAAGGGCTATGTCTGCATATGCGACAAGGACACGCTGACCAGGAACCGGCAAAGCGAAAAGGCATGTGTTCACCGCAGCCAAAACGCCGAGCAAAACCTGAAGCTGTGGCAGCGGATGAAAGCAGGCAAATATGAGGAGGGAGAAGCTGTGTTCAGGCTGAAGATTGACATGTCTGCTGAAAACCAGGTGCTCCGGGACCCAATAATCTTCAGGATATGCTATGCAAGCCATTACAGGCAGAAGCAAAAATACCGTGCCTGGCCCATGTATGATTTTGAAAGTGCAGTTGAGGAGCACATCACCGGGGTAACCCATATCCTTCGCTCGAATGAGTTCGGCACAATGCGGCAGGAGCTTCAGGACTATATAAAAGACATACTAAACCTTAACAAGCAATACATCCGGGAATACGGGAGGATAACCATAAAGGGCTCAGTGACAAAGGGCAGGGAGATAAGGGAGCTTATCCAGAAGGGAAAAGTTTCCGGATGGGACGATCCCGGCCTTGTCACGCTGAAGGCTCTCAGGAGGAGGGGAATAACCACGGAAGCCTATTATGAGCTGGTAAAGGAGGTCGGGCTTTCGCCTTCACCTACCAATGTCGATCCAGGGGTTCTGGAAACAATCAACCGCAAAATCCTGGATCCCGGGACACCAAGATATTTTTTTGTGAATGAGCCAGCTGAAATTACCGTCGAAAACGCCCCGGAGCAGGAAGTTGAGGTGAAGAGGCATCCGAGCAATGCAGAGCTGGGCAGCAGGAAGTTCAAGACAGGAAGCAAGTTTTACCTGGCCAATAAGGATGTTGAAGGATTCCAGGAAGGCGAATCTATAAGACTTGCAGAATGCCTGAATTTCATAAAGAAAGGAGGCAAACTTATATATCACTCCAAAAGCCATGCCGAATTTAAGGGAACAAAGATTATACATTGGCTTCCGGTGCAGGCTAATATGCCGAAAGTCAAAGTGCTGATGCCTGACAGGAAAGAAGTGACTGGCCTTGCCGAGCCCGGCGTGTCCGAATTAAAAGTCGGCGATATAGTCCAATTCCTGCGCTTCGGCTTCTGCAGGCTGGACAAAGCGGAAAAAGGCAATTATTATTTCTGGTTCACTCATCCCTGAGCCTTGCAATATCCAGCTTGATATTCAGGATTTTTTTTCTTAGCAGCAATGCAGATTTTCTGTCAGGAATATGCCCAAGCCTGTCTTCAAGCAGGCTGACTTTTTCATCAAGCCATTTCAGTGAGGAATAGCTGCCTGATTTCTGCGTTCCCTGCACGATTGCTTCAAGTATTACCTTTGCCTGGTCGACGCTCATGGCTCAAAACCTTCTCTTTCCTCCGGCTGGCTGAACTGGGGCTTTGAAAACACATCAGAGCTGAGCCTTTCCCGGGGCCGGGTAAGCCTTGAACCCCTCGCGATGGCAGGCAGGTGCTGCTGGTGGAGCTCCAGGAGCAGCTTAAGGCTGTCACTTATTGCCTTGTTTTGCCTCAACAGGGCATCAAGCCGGCCGAGCACCTCCCGATGCACATCAACCTCTGACTTCTGGCTTGCAAGCTCTTCCTTTGCCAGGCTGAACAATTCAAGCAATGCCTTCAGGGATGCATTAAGCTCCTGCATTGTGCTGTAGAACTCGTTCTGCCTGCTTAGCTGCTCACTAGTAAGCTTTTCTATCCCGCCAACAGGCAACACGTCCTTCTGATTAGCCAATAAGTCACCTCTTTTGGAAAACTTATGCTGGGAGCATATTTAAATGTTGCTTCAGCCAGGGCATGCCAGCCGTGGCACCATCGCTTAGTGGTGAATCTCGTAAAGTTTATAAATCGAGCAAATCTCCAGGCCATAATGGATATTTCGAGAAGGCGTGTACTGAGATTTGCAGCACTTAGCGGAGTTCCTTTAATTTCAGCGGCCTGCGGGGAAAGCTCAGAACCTTTGGAAGCGAGGGTAGCAATAACTGTGCCTTCTCATGGTTCTGCAACCACACTATATCAGCCGAATCCCCGCCCTGCTCCTGTGCCCACACCAAAAATTAATTTCAGCAATTTCAGCCCAAGTGATGTTTACTTTTTGGTTGAGCAACTTCCCCCGGGGTTTGAGCTGTTCGGGATTCGCGGATTTGACCTGGTTACAAACGTTGTGCATGAGGATGGTTTGCAGCCGTCATTCAAGGTGTATGGCATTCCCTCTGAATGCAATCCTGAAAAGTGCCACAACCCTGAGCTCATAGCGAAGTATTTTGCAGGAAATCATGTTATGAACCTATGGATGCGGGGCAAAGGAGGCCGGCTGGAGGATGCAGCGATTGTAGGAATACGGCTCGGGCAAAGCACCCCGATTCTTGAATATGCAAGGACAGATGAAGCATTCGGCTACATGGCTGACAACCAGCCAACAGAAGTTGAGTTTTTGCACACGCTTGAAGAACGTTTCCCTCCTGATAAGAAGCTGTCCAGAGATGCCCTGGAATTGTTTACTTCATTTACAAGCATTCCAACCGGCATGGAGCAGCATTACCTTTTCTCCAGGCATTTGGCAGAGGCGTTTAAATTCGTTGCAACATCTGTAGTGTCTGACGTAACTAAAAAGCGATAAAGAATTCTACATGCCCATATCCATTCCAGGAGGCATGCCCGGGGGCATTCCCTGCGGGGACTTGCTTCCCTTGCCGGATGATATCACGTCGTCAATCCTGAGTATCATGGCCGCAACCTCGCTTGCTGAAGTGATGGCCTGAATCTTCACCTGCAATGGCTCAATGACATTCTGCTTCCATGCATCCATGACTTTGCCTCTGAACACATCAATGCCTGCCCAAGTCTGGGCCTTTTCATGGGCAGCCTTGAGATCAGTGAGCACATCAATGGGGTCCAGCCCGGAATTCTCAGCCAGGGTTTTCGGTATTATCTCCATTGCGGAGGCAAATGCCTCAACAGCCAGCTGCTCCCTGCCGCTCAATGACCTTGCGAATTTCCTGAGAGCTTTGGCCACTTCCATTTCAGCAGCCCCTGCCCCAGCAACAACTTTTCCGTTTATCAGTGAGGTCGATATAACCCCTATGGCATCCTCCAGCGCACGCTTGACCTCTGCAACAACATGCTCAGTACCCCCTCTTACAATGATGCTGACAGCCTTTGCGTGCTTTGCATCCCTTACGAATGTCATCTGCTCGTCGCCAACCTTCACCTGCTCAACCAGCCCGGACCTGCCCAGGTCTTCCTTTGAGAGGTCTTCCAGGTTGGACACAATCTTGGCGGCAGTTGCCTTGGCAAGCTTTTCCATGTCTGAGGAGCTAACCCTTCTCACGGCATAAATACCGGCTTTTGCAAGGTAGTGCTGGGCCACATCATCGATTCCCTTCTGGCAAAAAAGCACGTTGGCGCCTGACTTTACAACTGCATCTACCTTGCCCCTTATCATCTTTTCTTCCATGTCAAGGAACGCCTGCATCTGACTGGGATCAGTAATCTGTATCTTTGCATCAATCTCTGTATCCTTGACCTCTACCGGCGAATCAACCAGCGCAATTCTTGCGCCCACAATCCTGCTGGGCATTCCAGGATGGACCTTTTCCTTGTCAAGAATGATGCCCTCAATTAGCTCGGTCTGCTCGACTGCACCCCCGACCTTTTTTTCAAGCTTTATGTCTGACTTGTCAAAGACCATGCCGGAGCCAGTCTGCTGAATCACCTGCAGCACAGCCTTCACCGCAAGCCCGGATAAGTGCTCCCGGTCTTCCTCCACGCCCTTCCCTGTCATTGCAGTGATAGCAATCTTCTGCAGCATGACAGTGTCCTTTGCGCTGATGTCCTGGGCAATCTTCTTGAGTATCTCAACTGACTTGTCCGATGCCTGCCTGTAGCCCCTGGCTATCACTGTTGGATGAATTTCCTGCTCGATAAGCTCCTCAGCCCTCCTGAGCAGCTCGCCGGCAAGCACAACTGCAGTTGTTGTCCCATCACCCACCTCATCCTCCTGCGTCTTGGCAATCTCAACTATCATCTTTGCAGCAGGGTGCTCAATGTCCATCTCGCTAAGAATAGTAACGCCGTCATTGGTAACCACGATGTCCCCGGCGGAATTGACAAGCATTTTGTCCATGCCCTTGGGCCCGAGAGTGGTCCTGACTGTCTCTGCAACTGCCTTTGCTGCAGCTATGTTGTTCTTCTGCGCATTCCTGCCTGAGGAACGCTGCGTCCCTTCCGGGAGTATGAATATAGGTTGTATCTGGTTTGCCATTTTTGTTAGGAACAGGAATAACAGCTCTTTTATAAGTTTTACTAATGGTCTGCCCGGCGAAAAACCCAAAGGTTTATAAATAGATTTTCTTACAATATTTTTCACTATGGGCCAGCAAGAGGTGTATGACTTTCTTCAGACTAACCCTGACGACTGGTTCACATCAAAGGAAATCAGCGATAGGTTAAAGATTTCCATTGGCTCGGTGACAAACAACCTTGCCAAGCTGAGGAAAAGGAAAGAGATTGCCTTCAAGACAACAGGCAACAGGAACGAGTACAGGTACAGCTTCAAGAGATAGGCTTATTTCTCCACGCCTGCATAAATGCCCGGAGGCATCAGCACCTTATCCAGCTTCACAGCTGCTCCCTTTTCCTGGCTCATCATTTCAGCAGAGTTCATCCTTGCAGGGCCGAAGCCTATAAGCTCATCCTTAAGGCTCATCACTGCAGTTAAGTCGCCGGGCTTAATCCCCGAATGGACTTTTGAAATTCCCGGGATATGAAGAATAGCGCCATGCGCCAAAGTGTCGACACTGGTGTCAAGCACCCAGACTTTTGGTAAATGGGAAACAGCATTTTCCACAGGCTGGATTATCTTTCTTATCTCCTTTTCATCCCCGTCTTCCTTGTAATAATGCCAGGCATCTGTCAAATCATGCAGTGTTGCCAGGCTGCTCTCGTCAAAAGGGCCTGCCTTGGTCCTCCTCAGCTCAGCCATATGGGCCCCTGTGCCAAGCTTCTGGCCGATGTCATGGCATAATTTCCTGATGTAAGTTCCGGCCTGGCAGCCCACCCTGAAGAGCACGTCCTGGCCATCCACTTCCAGGATATCGACGTAATACACATTCCTTGGCCTCAGCTGCCTTTTCACCGCGCTCTTAACAGGGGGCAGCTGGATTATGGTCCCGACGAACTGGCTGATGGTGTTGTGCAGCCTGCCTTCAGGCACAGGCTTCTGGACATGCATGACCGTCATGTATTCCTTGCCCGCAAGAAGCAGCAGCTGAGCAATCTTCGTCGACCTCCCAAGCGCCACAGGCAGCACCCCGGTCACGGCAGGGTCTAGAGTTCCTGAGTGGCCTGCCTTGCTGATTCCGAGGATTTGCTTGACATAGGCACTTACTTGG
>JAGVYJ010000064.1 GCA_018303315.1 Candidatus Woesearchaeota archaeon
CTGTGCTGCAGATAGATGCGCATGCAGACTGCTATGAGAATTTCGAGGGCGGGGACATCGTGCACAACACTGTGATAAGGCGCTGCTCAGAAATCTGCCCTGTAACCCAGGTCGGGGTAAGGACTTTGTCAGAAGAGGAAAAGGAGTTCTTAAACAATACTGACAAGGTCAGGACATTTTATGCAAAGGAGCTGCATGGCATGAAAGACTGGTGCCGGCAGGCGGTTTCGAGCTTATCGGATAATGTTTACGTGACTTTTGACCTGGACGGCCTTGATCCAAGCATAATGCCCGCTGTCGGGACGCCAGAGCCCAATGGGCTGTCCTGGCAGGATGTCATGGAGCTCTTTTCAGCCCTGCAGAAATCAGGGAAAAATGTGGTTGGCTTTGATGTGGTGGAGCTCAACCCGCTACCTGGGAATATAACCCCTGATTTCATAGCTGCCAAGCTTGTCCAGAGAATGATAGGGATGCTTTTCTGAAAACTAAGCACAATTGTAACTATTCCTAACTGCTGCGACAGGATCCATATGTTTTCGTAATAAATTATCCAGAAATTTACTTACATCAAAGCCCGAACCTTCACCCATTCGCGGCCGAGGGGCTCTCACAAATTCAGGAAATAGTTTCGCACTGCTTATCTTTCCCGGGTGTAAAGTTTTCAAAACTTTATACATCTCTGACATTTTCATATAAAAGAAGCTTCCGGGAACTCCAGTAGAAAAATTAACAGACGCAATACTTGAAAGGCTCCCTTCGTCTACTAATACCCTTAGCTCATCAGACCATCCCTCAGACACAAATGGCCCCATGCATCCAGGTTCCATTTCTCCGGCCAATGCTGCCCGGGCTCTCTCCATAGCATGTTCTTTTCTGTTTTCACCTTTTTTTGTAATTCCAATAATGTCTCTTAGAACTCTGTTGCTTACATACCTTCCTACTTCACTGGAATGCACAAGAAAATGAACTACGCCACCAATCTGGTAAGCCATTGTTATAGCTTCATCACCTGACTTTTCGGCACCTGTCATTGGATCGGTTACAGCATCCGGATCATGGAGTCCATCCAGACCCCCTGTACAAGTTACAGGGTCTCCATGTTTCCTCGAATAAGTAATACTATACTGCCCATTAGGAGTATGTTGAGTTACATGAATATTCCTCTCGGCATACTCCCTCAACTCGGGGGGTACATCAAAATCCATGGACATAGCTATGCCTATAAATCGCTTCACGCCTTCTGACATGGCTATGTCATCTAACGCCATTTTATCACCTGATAGTGGTAATTTTAATATATAAATGTTTCGTTATGCGCTTCACCTTATTGTAAAGTACTATTATTTTCAATATTGAAAATAAATAACCGGATTTAGGTGAGATTTGCTATCCTGAGATTTATCTAATCTCTCATTTATTAAATCTGCAAAATATATGCTGTAAAGTAAAACAATACACCTGAAAGTACGGCTATCATCCACAACACCAGGAAAGCAACTGTAATGACTTTATGTTTCTTGAAGTAGTTTATTCTTCTCCTGTAATTAAGCCAGGCCAGGACAATGAAAACAATAAGGGCTACAAACATAACCAGTGAGAATATCCCGTGGAAAACCGCCAAAGCGATTTCAAACGGGTGGTGAGTGTGAGCCGGCTCAGAAACCTCGTGGGAAACTGCCCGGTACGCCATATATGTAACATTTACCGCTAATTCATAAGTCAGGGCTAAGAAAGCAATCCTGAATGGAAACCTGTTCTTAAAATACCCGGAATAGAACACATACAGTATGCCCACTGACACTATAATCTCTGTAAATAATGTCACTGTGCTGAATAATGGAACTTCCACAGCAAATTGTAAAATTGCAGACAGTTAATAAATGTTTTCGGTACTATGCTCTAATATTTTTCCCGAAACTTCCCTTGAATACGGATTCTTCAACAGGGCGCCTGTCTGAAATGCGCTGGTTGGCTTTTTCCTCTGGCGTGAGCTGGCTGTCGGGCTTGCGCCTTCCAATGGCGACCATTGCCTCAACGTCATAATCATCAGGCACTTTAATCTCGGTCCTGGCCCTCTCCCTGTCAAAGCCGCCCATGCCGTGAACCACAAGACCTCGTCCTGTGCCTTCCAGAGCCATGCTCATCCAGGCAGAGCCCGCATCAAAGTCGTGCACCCTGTTCGGCGCATCATTACGGCTCAATGTTTTCTTGGAAACTATCAGCAAAAGCACAGCCGCATTGCTGCACCAGGCCTGGTTCCCTGGCGTGAGCAATTGCAGGAATCTCCCAAAATCAGGGGTGTTTCTTTTTGCAATTATGAATCTCCATGGCTGCTCATTGAAGCTGGATGGGGCCCACCTTGCAGCCTCGAACAAGGGCATAAGCTCTTCATCAGGCAGCTCTTCCCCTGTCATTGCCCTCGGTGACCACCTGTTTACAAAGATAGGGTTGATGGCCCAGCCCGGCTTCCGTACAGATTTTACCTCATCCCTGATTCCTTCCATACTAGTTCAGATGGTCTGAAAGAAGTTATATAAAACTATCCTTTAAGCATAGGGCCTTCACTGCCTTTCTCATATATCTGGAGCGGGATTTTTTTCTTCCATTTCGAGATATTGTCGATTAGCTTCCAGCTTTCCCGCAGCTCATCAAACCTGGTGAACAGGGTTTTGTCGCCGTTTATGCAGTCCAGGAGCAGCCTCTCGTAGCTTTCCTCTGTATTCGGCCCGAAATAGCTGGCATGCGCAAACTCCAGCCTCACCTTTTCCGGCTCCATGTCACTGCCGGGCTTCTTTGTGTACATCTCCAGGTGGATGTCCTGGCTGGGCTGGATATTGATGAACAGGTGGTTAGGGCTTGTGAATGGGCTGCAGAAAAGTATGCAGGGCTCTTTCTTGAAATTTATGGCAATGAAGCCGTGCTTTTCCCTGAGATGCTTGCCTGTCCTTATGTATATCGGCACGTTCCTCCACCTTTCTGAATTGCAAAACATCCTGAGCATCACGTAGGTCTCTGTCCTGGAATTCCGCTTGCCATGCATGGCACCCTCCTGGCTGTAACCCTTATACTGCCCCAGCACAATACTGCTGGCATTCCTGACAGTCAGCTTTTTCAATGCTTTGACCTTCTCGTCATGGATTTCCTTTGGGTCAATGCTTTTCGGGGGCTCCATGAGGATAAGAGAGGCAACCTGCAGCAGGTGATTCTGCACCATGTCCTTGAGGGCCCCGGTGCCATCATAATAGCCGAATCTTGTGCCCACGCCTTCTGTCTCCTTCACTGTGATGTTAATGCTTTCAACAAAGTCCCTGTTCCACAGCCTTTCGAACAACGGGTTTGCAAACCTGAGCACAAGCAGGTTCTGCACGGTATCCTTCCCCAGATAATGGTCAATCCTGTAAACGTCCTTCTCATCAAACACCCTGTGAATGCTTTTTTCAATTCTCTGGGAGGACTTCCCGTCAAAGCCAAAGGGCTTCTCAAACACCACCCTCCTGAAGCAGCTGGCGTGGCTGTGCAGCCTGTATTTCTGCAGCTGCCTGATTATCCTGTCAAAGAAGACATAGCTCACAGCCAGGTAATACACCCGGTTGCAGGTCCTGCCTTTTTCCGCTTCCTTGAGGAAAGCATCAAGGCCGGACAGCGAACTGCCCCTGCTAAGGTCTGCCCTGAAATACCTGATGTGAAGCTTCTTCCAGGATGGAATTTTCACAATCATATTGCTGGCCAGCCACTTCCTGTATGCCTTGTCGTCAAAGTCCCTCCTGCCTACTGCCACTATGACTGACCTGCTGCTGACCTTGCCGGCAGAGATTAACCTGGCTATCGCTGGCAAAAGCTTCCGCCTGGCAAGGTCGCCGGTACTTCCAAATATTACAAAGGTTACTGGTTCAAGAGCCATGCTACCCCGCACATTTCCCACTATAGCAGTTGAGCGCTTATAAAAATTTTTGGTTAGTCAAAGATGTCTACTACCAGGTTTACGAATTTTCCTTTGTAGAGTAGTGGTCTTGTTATTCTGAGAACGTTGTCACTATCTACCTAGAATTGTGCCTTGACTGGCGTGTATGGTGTTGCGATAACTCGCTCAATACCTGCAGTAGGGGTGGCCATTGCTGTGATTATTTCCTGCCTGGAAGGGCCAGAATTACACGCAGCAGAAACAAACCCAGCTAAGGCAACACTAGCATAAGCCATTCTCAGTCCAGAAGGCACAAATCTTGCAGGTATAATTTCTGCAAGCTTCTCCAAAAGGCTAATCATGGCTGGTAATGCGCATTTCCACTATTTAAACCTTTCTATTTTGTTGTCATTAAGAAGTGGTTAATTAAGAAGTGGTTAATAAATAGCTGAAGGCTAAAGCTTAGAGAAATACACAAAGAACACCTTGTCCCGGATTTTCTCCTCAGAGCGATGCTCAAATTGCTTCTGGGGGTCGGAGATGGAAAAGGAAATCTCCTTAGCCCCCACCTTTTCCTGAATGCCTGCTTTATGGCTTTCAAGCCTCGGCATAAAATCCTTGTCCATCTCAATGACAAGCCTGACGGCATCTGCCTTGCTGAGGCCTGCCTTTTTCCTTAAGCTCTGAATCCTCCGCATAAGCTCCCTGGCAAAGCCTTCTGCCTCAAGCTCCTCGCTGGTTCTCGCATTAAGAAAGACTGTGCCATTTGGAAAATCAGCTATGAACATGTCAGAAGGGGCTTCCCTTGCTATCTCAAAATAGTCTTTGGTAAGCACAACAGGCTTTCCATCAATGTTCAGCTCTATCCTGCCCTGGCTCTGCAGCTCATCCTTCAGCCGGTCAGTGTTGGTTATGGTCAGCTTTGC
This sequence comes from Candidatus Woesearchaeota archaeon, assembly GCA_018303315.1. Taxonomy (GTDB): domain Archaea; phylum Nanobdellota; class Nanobdellia; order Woesearchaeales; family JAGVYJ01; genus JAGVYJ01. The sequence continues at coordinate 4,828 of JAGVYJ010000064.1, forward strand.
CATTATCTTCTGTGCCATGGCGCCAAACTCAGGGCCTAGCCTGGAAAAGTCAGCGTTCATAACTGTCCTGGCCCTGGAAAATTCCTTCTGGACAGAAAGCATCTTCACATTTGTCTGCGTCTTTATCAGCTCGGAAAGCTTCTCCACCGACTTACCAACATTTTCGTCCTTGCACTCAACAATGACTTCCCTCATTGGCCAGCGCAGACCTCTGTTGGCCTTTTCCCTTGCATTAAGCACTGCCTGGATGACAGCCTGCGCATGCCTCATATCAGTTTCCAGCTGGGTATCAATCAGGCTTTCAACCGGCTTCGGCCAGTCAAACAGATGTATGCTCTCTTCCTTAAGGCTGAACTTCTGCCTGAGGTTCTGGTAAACTGCCTCAGAAGTGTAGGGAATCACAGGGGCGCAGAGCTTCAGCACTGCCAGAAGGCTGTCAAAAAGGGTTTTGGCAACAGTGGCCTTCTCAAGCTCAGTCCCCACGCCTGTCTTGTCCCTTACCAGATGTATGTAAGTTCTTGAAATCTCAAGGAACAGCTCCTCAACATCATTTGGGATTTCATTAAGCAGGTACTTTTCAAACTTCTCAGTAACAGCCTTAACTGCTGAATTCGATTTTGAAACAATGTACCGCTCCGGCAGCTCAGGCCTGGATTTCTGTATTTTAAGAGGATTAATGCCGTTTGTCCCGCACAGGTCAAGCAGGAAATTGTGCAGGTTCCAGAGTATGTTAAGGTTTCTGAACCTCAGCTGCACATCCTTCTGGTTATAATTCAGGTCGAGCCCTGGGTTGGCCCCGCTTATCAGGGCATATCTCAAAGTGTCAGCCCCGTACTCATCCATCACCTCATGTGGGGAAATTATGTTGCCCAGGGACTTGCTCATCTTCCTTCCCTTATAGTCCTGGATGAAGCCGTGCATGTAGACTGCCTTGAAAGAGGCATTCCCGAATGCCAGCACCGAGCAGACCATAAGCAGGTTAAACCAGCCGCGAATCTGGTCCTTGCCCTCAAGGATGAAATCAGCAGGATAGAGCCTTTCAAACAGCTCCTTCTTCTGCGGGTAGCCAAGGCTTGTCCAGGAGACAGTGCCTGCATCAATCCACACATCAAGTATGTCGGGAATTCTTTTCTGCTTGCTGCCGCACCCGCAGGGGATTGTAACTTTGTCAATCCAGGGAAGGTGAAGGTTTTCAGGAATGCTGTCCTTCGTCAACTTTTTCAAATCAGCAACCGAGCCAATCACTGAATATTTGCCGCAGCCCGGGCACTGCCAGATAGGCACCGGAGTGCCCCAGTATCTTTGCCTTGTGATGCTGTTGTCGCGGAGGTTCTCAAGCCAGGAATTGAAAGCGTTATACGCTGCCTGGGGCACCCAGTAAATCTCATTGTTCAGCTTGATGATTTTTTCCCTGAGGTCCTCAACCTTGAAAAACCACTGGGCCGTTGTCCTGAACACCACGGGCCTGTGGCAGCGCTCGCAGTGCGGGTAGTCGTGAGTAACTTTGGTTACCTCAACCAAAGACCCTTTTTCCTTCAGGGCTTCAACAAACTTCTTGTCATCTTTCCTTGCAACCAAGCCTGCGAACCTGCCCATGCTCTCCCTGAATGTGGCATATTCATCCAGCTCATTGAAAGGCACTATTCCTTCCCTGTGCCCAATCTCATAGTCTTCCGGGCCAGAGCCAGGCGACATGTGCACAAGCCCGGTGCCCTGCGCGGTTGTCACATACTCGCTGGAAAGCACAATTGTATGCACTTTGGGGTTTTCCTGCCTGGCCTTCCTGAAATAATCAATCTCTTCCTCGAAGGGGTGAATGTAAGCCAGGCCCTTCAGGGATTCACCTTTCATCTCCTCGAGAACTTTGTAATCCTTTCCATGGATGCCCTTGATGAATTCCTGTGCAAGCTCCTTGGCAACTATCCAGGTTTCCCCATCCACTTCCGCCCTGACATATGCAAGTTCAGGGTGCACCATCACTCCCAGGTTGAATGGTATCGTCCAGGGGGTTGTTGTCCAGACAATCAGGAATTCATTTTTCCTGGCTCTCACAGGGAATTTAAGGTAGATTGAGTCATCCCTGATATTCTGGTATTCGAGGTTGTGCTTGGACAATGAAGTTACGCAATAGGGGCACCAGTGCATAACCCTGAGCCCCTGGTAAAGCCTGCCCTGCTCATGGGCTTTCCTGATGAGCCACCATTCCCCCTCGATGAACTGCTGAGTCAAGGGGGTGTATGGATTGCCCCAGTCCATCCATATCCCTAATCTTTTGA
>JAGVYJ010000063.1:0-4605 GCA_018303315.1 Candidatus Woesearchaeota archaeon
GGTTAAGCTTCAGAAGGTTTTTTTCACACTTTTTTGAGCAGAAGTTCTCAATCTTCCCGCTCTTCCTTACAAAAATCTTCCCTGTTCCTTTTTCAATCGTTGAGCCGCAAAAGCTGCAGTTTGCCATTCTTATTTCCTGCGCTGCGTAAGCCCGCGCGCCTCTATTTCAGTCTCTCTGAGCATCAAAATATCGCCAACCCTCGTCGGGCCCTTGACATTCCTTCTGAGCACCTTGTTCTTGTCATAGCCATCAAGGATTTTAACCCTGACCTGGACTGCCTCTCCCCTGGTTCCTGTCCTGCCCATAATCTCCTCAACCCTTCCCGGCACTGCACCGGTGAATGTGACAGTCCCTTTCTTCTGCTCCTTGTCTTCCTTCTTCTGCAGCCTGTCTTCAAGCTCCTTGAATACATCCTTGGCGTCGCCAATGGTGATAACTGCGACGCTTGCCGTGGAAATCGGAAGCCCTGCTGCGGTGCCAAGCTCTTCCTTGCTCGCAACCTCTACAAACGGAACCTTCTTCTCCCTTGCAAGCACTGGTATGTGCATGACTATCTCAGGCGGGTTGGCGTCCTTTGCAACAACAACCAGCTTTGCTGTGCCGCGCTCGATTGCCTTGGTGACCTCATTGGTGCCTTTCTTAATCTTGCCGGATGCACGGGCATTCTCAATTGCCCTCAGCGCCATCTCAGCTACATCAGATTCTGCCATTTTAACCTCCGCCTATAAAACTGAGCGCAGTGTTAGAACTGTCGCCTCTTTCCACCCACAGGGTGTCATCAATCATAGGCTGGACTGCCTGAAACCGCAGGGGGTTTAAAAAGGTTTCGGGCTGCAAGTCAAAAGCATTTATAAACAAAACAATATTTTCAGCTAAATATGTACGGCATCCGAAGAACTGCCTCGCTGGAAGTCGAGGAAATAGGTAATGGGCCTGTGTACCGCCTCCTTATAGAGGCTCGCGGAGAAACTGTAACTGATTATTCCCATCCTGACCTGCTGCTTCTTGTTAACCTGGCGCTGGATTCGCTTAATCCGAGAGACGGTGATTCCCTGGAATTAAGATTTGATCCTGGCATGTATGACTCTTTGGCCATGGATGAGTTGCGTTCGGCCAAAGCGCAAGGACTGATGACAAGACCTGAGGCAGAACCGGCTGCACTGCCAGGGTTTACAGTGATAGCCCACGCATAACCATTAAATATGTAATAGTGCCAAGCTTTCTAATGCTTGCGCTTCTCGCAATCGTGACGATTCTGTTCCTGGCTGCTGCAGCATACTGGGACCTTAAGACATATGAAGTGCCGGACTGGGTGAGCTACGGCCTGCTGGCAAGCGCGACAGGGATAAGGGCGCTTGACTCAGTCAGCGCATCCTCATGGCAGCCGTTAATTGAGGGCACAGCAGGCCTTATTGTTTTCCTGGCAGCATCACTTGTTATGTATTACAGCGGCCAGTGGGGAGGCGGGGATGTCAAGCTGATGTGGGGCTTGGGCATGGCCATAGGCCTGCCGTTGTCAGCGCAGAAGCCGTTTGTCGACATTTTTTCATGGCCACTGCTCCTGGTCTTCTGGCTCAACATGCTGTTCCTGGGAGCAATATGGGGAATATCCTGGCTGCTGGCCTACTCAATGAAATCACGAAGCCGGATAAGGCGGGAGTTCAGGGCAAGGCTGCAGAAATATTCAAGAATAAGAATAGCACTTCTCGCGCTGTTCCTGCCAGTGGCAATTGCTTCTTACGTCATGCGATTCAATTTTGCAGCAATGGCACTGCTCGGGCTCTACCTCATCATAGCTTTGCTGTTCTACATTGTCATATACGTCAGGGCTGTGGAACACACCCACCTCTATAAATGGAAAAAGCCGAAAGAGCTGACAGAAGGGGACTGGATAGCAAGGAAAGTAGTCGTAGGCGGCAAGGTTATAACAGGGCCCAGGGAACTTGGAATAGAGAAAGGGACAATATCAAAGCTTGTACGGCTGTCGAAGCAAAGGAAAATCGACAGGGTGCTGGTGAAGCAGGGCATACCATTCACCCCGGTATTCCTTATAGCATACGCCGCACTGCTGCTTTTCGGCAACTGGCTTTTCTATATCACCGCGACATCCGCCTTTGTCTTGAAGCCGTAAATAAGGACATAATTCCAGAGCAGCCCTTTCCTGCGCTCAACCCTGACTGCAAAGCCGTGGCTCCTGAACTTCTTCTCGATGTCCAGGCTGGAGTCAAGCCATACAGGGTTTGGGAGGAAGTGGAAGTAATCAGCATATTCCATGAACACAATCCTTCCATTCTCAGGAAGCACTTCTGCAAGGTCCTGCAGCACGGCATCGGCATCCTGTATGTAGCCGAGCATGCCCATCGACACAACAGCGTCAGCATGCCTGACGTAAGGGTGGACCCTCCTTGTATGATGCACGTCATGCAGAATCCTGACGCTTGCATATTCCCTCTCCAGGCTTTTCCATGCCTTGCCTTCCACGCGCTGCTGCGTTATCTTAAGCCCCTTTTTGGAAAAACTTGTGGCATACACAATGCCGTTAGGGCCCACTTTCCTTGCAAGAGGGATAGTGATTGTGCCAACCCCGGAGCCGAATTCCAGCACTTTCTTTCCTGAAACATCGCCCAGCAGCCTTATCATCTCCTTCAACACGGATTTCGGGAGGGTGAACCTTTCAGTGATTATGTACAGCGAGGAAAGGGCTTCGTTGATAGCAACAATCATCTTTGGGTCATGGTAAACTGCCATCAGCATGTAAATAGGGAAGCCGAGCAGCACAAAAGAGCCTGAGAGCAGCAACAGGTTCACAGCACCTGGCTGATTGATGAGCCACATAACGATAACCAGCACCAGGAATGCAGAGATGAGCACAGGCCCCAGCATGCCCAACGGGGCGCGGAAGGGGCGCTCAGCCCTTGGCTGCCTTATGCGGAGCACAGGCACAGACAGCAGAACCAGGATGTAGAGTATAAGCCCAAGAGGCACAAGCATGCCAATGAGCTTTGCATAATTGCCAAAAGACATCAGCAGGATAATTATGAGCACGACTGCCTGGAACATTATCGCCTTGTACGGCGTCCTGTACTTTGGGTGGATTGCCCTGGTCTGTCCCGGGAACAGCTTGTCCCTCGCCAGGGCCAGCAGCAGCCTTGGAAGGGTGAATATGCTGGCGGCAGCCCCGCCAATCAGCACAAGGTACTTGCTGAGGTTTATTATGTCCCTGCCTGCATTGCCGAACAGTACAGGTGTGGCATCATTGAGGGGATCGGTGCTCCTGGCCAGAACATCATGTGGGATAACCCCGAGCATCACAAAGAATACCAGGAAGCCGAGCACAGCCACCAACACTGTGCCAAGCACAATCGCTGTCGGGATGACCTTCCTGGGGTTCCTTGTCTCCTCTGAGAGGAAGGTCACGGATTCCCAGCCGAAGAAGCTCTCGAACAGGAGGAAGGTAGCAGCCAGGATTGGCAGCAGGTCAGCCCTGAATGAATCATAAAGGAAAAAAGGGACGAAGTTCGAGAAATCGACGTTCACGACACCCCTCAGTATCACTGCAAGTATAAGCACGATGGTTACGGCTGCAAAGGTCAGGCTTGTCATTGCGCTGGCCTCAATGCCCATGAAGGCAATCAAATTGAGGAATGCTATGAACAGGATGCTTATTGCTATCTTGAAAATGAACAGCTCGTTCCCGGGCAGAAGGCTTTCAACCGCAGCAACGATAAGCACGATTGCGCCTATGCTCCCGGAAAGCCAGGCAAGCCATCCTATGATGAATGACACGAGCCTGCCGTAAGCCTGCTTACCATATTCATAAACCCCTCCGGAGCTGGGAAACATTGAAGACAACTCAGCAAAATTAAGCGAGATATATATCGCGACAACAGACAGTACCGCCCAGGATACCAGTATCATGTTGCCGGCAACCCTTGAGCTTATGCCCGCGCCGAAGAAAACCCCTGTGCCCAGTATGGATGTTATGGAAAGCGCCAGTATCGGCCAAAAACCAAGGGACTGCTTCAGCTCTGCCATGCCATTGCTTGAATATAATTCCTTTAAAAATTGTTGCACGAAACCTTAATAACATTGGCTTACTAACCTCCCTGTCATGAAAGGATTCATAGTGTATTCCACCTACAGGCTGAAAGAAAACAAGGCTTATGTGCACCTGTACGGCAGGCTGGAAAACGGGGAAAGCTTCCTCACAATCAGCCATGCCAGGCCTTATTTTTACGTTTCTGGGGATTACGGGAAAGCTGATGCAGAAATCCAGTTTGACCTTGAGGAAACACAATTCACAAATTTTGCCGGCACGCCGGTGAAAAAGGTAATCGCCTGGAATCCCAGGGATGTCCCGGCGCTGAGGCAGGCATTCGAGAAGGCAGGCTTCACGTGCTACGAGGCTGACATCCGGTTCGTGGTCAGGTTTTTGATTGACCATGGCATAAAAGGGGCAATAAACATTGAAGGCAATTACGAGAGAGGCGAGGGCGTGGACAGGGTTTACAGGGAAGCCGAGCTGACAGGGGCAGGCAGCAAGGTAAAGCTAAGGACGCTGTCAGTCGACATCGAGACAAGCATGGAAGGAAACCGGATTTACT
>JAGVYJ010000063.1:4657-7652 GCA_018303315.1 Candidatus Woesearchaeota archaeon
TCAATGTACTCAGATGGCCTGAAGGAGATGCTGGCTGTGAGCAAAGAGCCGATAGACATGGATGGGGTGCTGGCATTCCCTAATGAAAAGCTTCTGCTGGAGGCCTTTTCAAGGAGGGTGCAGGAATTTGACCCTGACGTAATCACCGGCTGGAACTTCATAGATTTCGACCTCAAGATTCTCAGGGAGCTCTTCCAGAAGCACAGGATTCCCTTCAATCTTGGAAGGAACAATTCCGAGGGAAAGCTGCGAATCCAGAGCGCCTTCTTCCGGGAGTCTGACGCCGACCTCCCAGGCAGGGCGGTGCTTGACGGCCTCCATCTGATAAGGAGCTCTTTCATCCGGCTTCAGGACTACAGGCTTGAGACAGCAGCCTCGAAGCTGCTGGGCGAATCCAAAAGCGTAGCCTTTGCAAACAAGGGGCAGGAAATCGACGACATGTATAAGCTGGACATCAAAAGCCTGCTTCGCTACAACCTTAAGGATGCAGAGCTGGTCTACAGGATACTCTACGAGAAAAACCTGCTTGACCTGGCAATTGAGCTTTCAATGCTTACCGGCATGCAGCTGGAGCGCGTGAATGCCAGCATCGCAAGCCTTGACTTCCTCTATATCTCGGAAACCAGGAAGCTTGGGAAGGCTGTGCCATGTGTGAACAGGAACTCCACCGATGAACGGATTAAGGGCGGCTTTGTCCGGGATTCGACGCCCGGGATTTACGATTACGTCTCTGTGCTTGACTTCAAAAGCCTGTACCCGAGCATAATGAGGACATTCAACATTGACCCGCTCGCATTCTCTCCTGACGGTGAAATTGAGGCTCCAAACGGCGCAAGATTCAGGCGGGAGAAAGGGATACTGCCGCGGCTTATCCAGGAACTGTGGGAGGAGAGGGAGAAGGCAAAGAAGGCCAAGGATTCAGTGAAAAGCTTCGCAGTGAAGACCATCATGAACTCGTTCTTCGGCGTGCTTGCCAGCCCCAACTGCAGGTTCTTCTCGCTGGAAATGGGGAATGCCATAACCCATTTCGGGCAGTTCTTCATCAAGCTTGCGGCAAGCAAGATTGAGGAACAAGGCTATCCTGTCATTTACGGCGACACCGACTCGGTGTTCGTCGACACAAAAGCCAAATCGCTTGAAGAAGCAAGAAAAACATCCCAGGAAATCCCAGTGCTCCTTAACAAATTCTATGCCAGCTATATACAGGAGAAATATGGCCTGAAAAGCTACCTTGAGCTGGAATATGAAAAGACCTTTGTAAGATTTCTCATGCCGAGAATACGGGGGGGCGAGAAAGGCAGCAAGAAACGGTACGCGGGCATGATAAAGGTTGATGGCAAGGAAAAATTTGAGTTCGTCGGCCTGGAGTCGGTCCGGCGCGACTGGACAGATGCTGCCAAGGAATTCCAGCAGAAACTGCTTGACCTTGTGTTCCACAAGACTGACGCAGGGGATTTTGTGCGGACTTTCGTCGCTGACATGAAAGCAGGGAAGTATGATGACAAGCTGATTTACCGGAAAGAGCTGCAAAAGCCCCTGCATGAATACACAAAGACGACTCCGCCCCATGTCAAGGCAGCCAGGCAGTTAAAGGAGCTCGACTCCACAATCATCAGCTATGTCATGACAACCGCAGGGCCCGAACCTGAGCAGAAAAGGAAGCACAGCCTTGACTACGACCATTATATCGAAAAGCAGCTCAAGCCGATAGCAGACACCATACTGAGCTTCTACGACATAAGCTTTGACGACATAGTTGCAGGAAGCACGCAGAAAACATTGTTCTCGTACTGAGGGTTAAGCTTTTAAAGCTGCGGATGTTCCTGCAGGCATGGTAAAATATGTTCAGGTGTGCCCGAGATGCAGGAGCCGGGACATAATCATGAGCAACGACAACCCGCTGGCAGGCTCAATGATGCCAATCGAGCGCAAATGCAATGAATGCAACTACTCAGGAACATTTTTCCCTGAAGTGCCGGAAGAGGAACTGAAATGAAGGTTTATTTCGCCGAAGTGAAAGGACAAATGGATGTCAGTGACCTGGCCAGGCATTTCAATGCGCTCCCGCAGAAAGTATGCATAACCTCAACCATACAATTCCTGCATTACCTGGATGAAGTGGAAGAGCTCCTGCAGAAGGCAGGCAGGGAAGTGAACAGGATTAAGGGCCTGCACACGAGATATCAGGGGCAGCTGCTCGGCTGTAGCTATTCCCGCCTGAATTATGACAATGATACAGAGGCATTCCTGTTCATAGGCGATGGCATGTTCCATCCCGAAAGCCTTTACCTCGAGACAAAAAAGGATGTCCATGTATACGACCCTTTTGCAAAAAGGTTCTTCCTATTGGACAAGGCAAACGCGCAAAAAAGCGCCAATTACCAGAAAGTGGCACTCACAAAATTCCTTCATGCAATGAAAGTAGGCGTGCTTCTTACTGTGAAGCCCGGCCAGATGGAGCTGCGCAGGGCATATGCCCTTGAGGAAAAATTCCCGGACAAGGAATTCTATTTCATGGCATTTAACACGCTGAATTTTACCCAGCTGGACAACTTCCCCTTCATCCAGGTCTTCGTAAACACGGCATGCAGCAGGATAGGGATAGATGACTTCAGGAAGTTCAGCAAGCCTGTTGTGAACCTTGACGAGGTTGAAAAGCTCTCCCTGCCGCAAGTGGTTGTAAAATGACATTCTCCCAAAATATCCTTAAAAAGTCCAAAGGAATTTTTGGGTAATCCAGCCAAAGCCGGGGTTTCTCACCTCAACATAATGCAAACAAAACTTTAAATATAAGTAAGATATGACCTAAATAACTTAAAAACTGAGGTATAAAACATGAATACAAAACTTTTGGTTCTGTCTTTGTTATCATTGTCAATTTTTGCACTAATCGTCTTTGCAGCATCGTCTCAAAATTCTCCAACAGCCTGCGCTGGCCAATGGAGTTCCTGCACTGATGCATTTGCAGATAATGCTAACAGAGCAACTGCTCAGG
>JAGVYJ010000002.1 GCA_018303315.1 Candidatus Woesearchaeota archaeon
CTGGGAGAATGCGCTCAAAGCCCCGTATTGCACGATGGATGTTGCATTCGAGGTTACCTGTCCCTGGATGTTTGCCATTGCCTGGATTACCTTTTTCGGCCCGGCTGCGTAGCCAAGCCTGAGCCCGGTCATGGCATAGCTTTTCGAGAAGCCATTTATCGTTATTGTCTTTTCAAAGGCCCTCCTGTCCAGGCTGCCAAAGCTTACATGGCTCCCTTCGTAAATAATTTTTTCATAAATCTCGTCAGAAATCACCCAAAGCCCTTTGTCAGCAGCCAGCTCTGCCAGTGCTTTCATATTTTTCTTGCTGATGACTGCGCCGCTCGGGTTGTTCGGGCTGTTTATGATGAGCAGTTTTGTCCTTCTGGTTATTGCCTTCTCTACACTGTCTGTATCCGGCATGAAATCCCTTGTCGGCACAAATACCGGCTTACCGTCGCAGAAAGCTACCATTTCAGGGTAGGAAGTCCAGTACGGCACAGGTATGAGCACTTCATCCCCGGGATTGAGAAGGGCTGACATGGCGTTGAACAAAGCCTGTTTTGCGCCGGTGCTCACGATTACCTGTTCGGGAGAATAGTCAAGATTATTATCTGCCTTCAGCTTATCAGCTATTGCCTGCCTTAATTCCGGAATTCCGGCAATAGGCACATATTTTGTTTTCCTGTCTGCAAGGGCCTGGGCAATGCTGTCCTTGATTGCCTGGGGCACAGGGAAGTCAGGCTCCCCCAGGCCGAATCCTATGACCTGCCTGCCCCGGGCATTCAGCTCTTTCACTTTCTGCTGCACGGCAAATGTAGCGCTCGGCTTAATCATCAAAGCCTTTTCAGAGATGTCCTGTCCGGCCATGTCACATCTGACCCTTTATCCTGTCAATTTCCCCTGCAAGCATGAAATCCTTTTTTGTAAGGCCGTTTTCAGAATGTGTGGAAAGGGAAATTTTAACCTTTCTGTATCTGATGTCTATGTCCGGGTGGTGGTCACTGGCTTCTGCCCTCTCAGCAATCTGGCTGACAAAAAGTATGGCATCAGCAAAGCTTGGGAATTCAAACATCTTGTATATTTCGCTGCCTTCCAGGTTCCAGCCTTCCAGCTTGTCCAGCATATCATTTATTGCTGCTATGCTGAGTTTCATGGCGCAGAAGAAAGAAGAAGTGCTTTTTAAGGTTTTGCAAACCTTTTTAACTGTGCTGGTTTCACAAAGCAACATATGGCTGAACGGTTCAAGATAATCCAGAAAGCGTTAGTTGAACGCGATGGCAAGCTCCTCCTTATCAGGAGGTCTGAGAATGATGCCATTTTTCCAGGCAAATGGGACCTGCCTGGCGGCACGGTTGAGTTCGGCGAAGGCCTGACTGATTCCATCAGACGGGAAGTCCTCGAGGAAACAGGGCTTCTGCCTGATGAGGTGAAGCAGCTGGGAACCTGCAGCTATGTCTACGATGGCAGGAGCCAGCAGTTCATAGTAATCGCATACCTTATTGAAAGCTATCATGGCAGGCTTGCCCTGAGCCATGAGCATTCCCAGCATGCCTGGCTCACCATGGAACAGACGCTCAATTATGACATCACAGAGACTTTGCGGCACATATTCTCAATGCTGGCAAGCAATAATCCTATTGAGACCACTTTATCGAGCAGCCAATAGGCGGGCTGAACTGGACGCTTACCTCTTTCCCTGCCAGGATTTCCCGGACAGCATCCCTCAGCTCCTGCTTTTTTGCCTGTGAGCTGTTTTTCCAGTTGTCATCTATCCTGCCGTTGTAGCGAAGAATCCGCCCTTTGTCGAAGACGAAAACATGAGGGGTGCATTGGGCGCCGTATGCCTCTGCCACAGTCTGGTCCTTGTCGCGCAGGTAGGGGAAGTTGAATGCTTTCTGCTTTGCCCGTTCTTTCATCCTGTCAAAGCTGTCTTCAGGATAGTTGAGCTCGTCATTGGAATTTATGCATATCAGCTGCACTCCCTGCTGCCTGAAGTCATTCTGGAATTGGATAAGGCGCTGCTCATAGGCCTGCACGTAAGGGCAGTGGTTGCATGTGAACGCCACCACGAGCACAGGCATCCTTGCATAGGCAGCCAGGCTGTGCTCTCTGCCGTCCACGCCCGGCAGGCTGAATTCCGGCGCCTTTGTTCCTGTCTCTAAAGGCTTTTTCATAGTATCAGGTGAATACGCCCAGCTTTAAAAAGCTAAGGTAAAAAGTTTATATACGATGAGGGCTTACTATATACAGGCTTATTCAATGGCCAAGTACGTGGTTGCTGCGGTAAAGGACCTATTTTTCCTGTCCAAGATACAGGCCACAGCCAATGCTATGAGCCTTTATGTCAGGTTTGTCAGCAACCAGGAAGAGCTTAAGAGCTCGCTTAATCATGCTAGGCCGCACGTTGTTATTTTCGATCTCGAGCTTGAGGGCTCGGACCCTGTGGATATGATAAGGCAGATTAAGGGAAAGAAGGAGCTGAAAGACATCACAACAGTGGGATTTGCCCCGCACGTGAAAAGAGAACTCCGCAAGAAGGCAGGCATCGCCGGCTGTGATGTGGTACTTCCAAGGTCTGACTTCTCCCGCTCCCTGCCTGAAATCCTTTCAGGAAGGTTCAATTAAACTGCTCAAGCTTTATCCTGTCGTGAGTGGCGCCAAGGCGTGTTACCGTTTCAATCATCTTCTGGACCATTGGCGGAGGCCCGCAGATGTAGAAAAGAGGCTTTGAGAAATCCCTGACACGCTTCTTAATGAAATCATGGGTGATAAAGCCAGCACCTCCCTTCCACCCAGAGGGAGGGTTCTCCAGCACATAATGTAAAGCGAGGTTGTCATTTGCTGAGGATAATTCATCAAGCTCTTCCTTGAAGATTATGTCCCGGAGAGTCTTGTTTGCATAGATAAGCTGAATCCTGACATCCTGCTTCTGCTCCAGTATGTGCCTTATTATTGCCCGCATTGGGGCGATTCCTGAACCTCCTGCAATCAGAACCAAATCCCTGGCTGAGTTATCAATGTATGTGAAAATTCCATGCGGCCCCTCTACTGTAACCGCATCATTGATTCTCGAGCTGAACAGGTGGGGAGCGAATTTTCCGTCCGGGGCCCTCTTTACAGTAAATTCAACATCCTTAGGATTTGCAGGAGAGGATGAGAAGGAATATGCCCTTTTCACGAGCTGGCCTTCTATGGTAAGGCACAGCATGGCAAACTGGCCCGGGAGAAAATTAATTGGTTTGTCCAGCTTCACCCTGAACGTCTTTGTATTGGGCGTTTCATCCTTGATTCCTGTAATTATGCCCCTGGATTCGGCCATGGCATCTGAAGTCATTGCGTCATTATTATAACTTTCCCTCAGAAGTCAGATAATCTTTTTTCCAGTCTTTTTGTCAATGATGTGGATTACATTTACAGGGCAAACCTTGGCCGCTTCCATGTTGCAGTCATAGTCCTCGCCTTCATCAAATTCATCCTGGTGGAAATCTGCCTTGCCATCCTCGGCAGAAAGCTCCCAGTTCTTCGGGCAGACCGCTGTGCACGTCCCTGCCCCTATGCAGTTTTCCCGGTCATACTCAATCTTGTACTTGCCCATGCTGAACCAGAAGATGAAGCTTATATAAAGGGTTTTCTATGAGCGCCTGGCTTTCCGGAGCTTGGCTTTCTTCCTGGCTGGTTTTTTCGACGCAGCAATGTCAACCCTGTGCTGGATGGCTGAGTATTTGTCAGACCTCTTCCAGATTACAAAGCTGAGCAAAAGGATTAGGAAGAGCAGAAACTGGCTCAGCATGCAAAGGGGACAAATGGCATAGATGACATAAATCTGCATGTAGCTCAGGTAAAGAGAATATAAGAAACCGGCCAGGGAGACTAATAAAAGCGCCCCAGCTGCCCTGCTGTCATGAAGGGTGAGGAAGATGTAGGCCAGAGCAAACAGCAAAACATAAGCTACAAGCCCAAAAATGCTTGTAGGAATGCCCAGAATCAGTGAGGCATTCCCCTTGTTCACGACATTGCTGCCTTCTGTGTCAGGCGCATAATGAACCCAGGTCAGGTAGCCGGCATCAGCTGCACCGAACAGGCTGAGTAATAGTATAGCAAAAACTAATTTCCTCATTTCAGGCCATCATGCCGTCGGCGTAGGCGCTGTGCAGCCGGATTTCTGTGCCAGGACCTCAAACGGCTGAACTCCCTCGAGCCTGCTGCCATCAGCAAACTCCCAGTCAGGATACTTATTGACATTCTTTGCCAGGCACAATTCAGGCTGCGGATTCTCCCCGCGGGCGTCACATTCGACATAGTTTATGTACTGGTAGGAGCTTCCAAACATCTTTTTCTGCTTGGCGCAGTTAGGGCACCAGAAAGCACCGTATTCCACAACTCCATTTTCAGTCAGGCACTTGGCGAAGCTGTCAACCTCCTCCCTGGGGTAAGATGTCTGGCTGCATGATGCAAGCACAAAAAAGGCAGCTATTAATCCGATAAACAAAATCGTTTTTTTCATTTTTTTACCTCTTGCCGCGCTATTTTTTGCCGGCATACCTCAGGTTAATCCAGCTGATTATCAGCACGATTGTAAAAGTTGTTTTTGTGATGTCACAGTAAATGCAAAACGTCTGCATTATCACGAATTCTATGTATGTGAGGAAAAGGGCAAAAAACCATCCCAGCAGGTTAAGCCAGAACATGATCCTGATTAGCTGTCCATGTGCGAGCTTCTTCTTTCCCAGAATTAATGATTTGCCTTTCAGTATAAAGAGGGACAGAACTATGGTCACAGCGAAGCCAAGCAGGCCTATAAGGGAAACCGGCACAGGGAAGTTGACGTAGATTCCGAACATCTCCATCAGGATGCCGTCGATTTCAGAATATGGCCCTTTGTTGACAATGTTGCAGCCGCCGCCGAGGGCATCGCAGAAAGGGTCTTTTTCCTCGCTGTAATGCTGGAACATCAGATAGGACGAGAAGATTATGCCCAGAACGCTCAGTGCTATTATTAGCTTGAGATTCCTTGACAAACCGTCTTTTTTTGTTGCTTGCCTTGTTTTCTTGCCCATGTTAGACGCTAAGGCCGAATTTTATTACGCCTCTTGCATACAGGATAAGGAGTATGCCGAGGCAGACCATGACGAGGCCTATTGCCATCCTCATCCATTTCCTCTTGCTCTGCTTCCAGCCATGCACTGCCTTGGGGTTCACGCCGAAAAAGGCCAGAAGCACTATGACTATGAGAGGAGTTACAAAAATCAGGTTATAAAGCATCAAAAGGCCGAAGACCTGGGCATTGAACCCTATCTTGGCGAGAAGTGCGGTTATTGCCAGGTAAGGGCCGCCTGTGCAGGGGAGTTCGACAGCTGCGACGAATATGCCAAGGAATATTGCGCCAGGAATTGAAGCGTTCTTGACATACTTCTTTATTTGCTTAACCCGCTTTGTAGGTATATGCAGGGAAAGTCCCTTGCCGTAAAACCAGAAATCCTTTATTTCAAGAAGTCCAAGGAAAATAATAAGCCCACCCACGATGAGACTTAACGGTTCTGCAATGTTAAGCTTCTGGATAAACCATAACAGGCCTAAACCAGCTGCCAGGTAGGTGATGTAAACTGAAAGGATATAGATTATGCCAACCATGAGCATCTTTTTCTTGTTGGAAGAAAGTGTGAGCAGGGTTGTTATAAGAAGTATCAGCACTCCGATAGCGCAGGGATTGATGGAATCCACGGCCGCGGTTACCACCACCACAGGCAGTGCCGGAAGGGATATCCCCTGTACCGAGATAGGAGATTCGACATCTGCAACCTGGTAAGAAGTTATCGAGATGTCCTGGATGGCTACGAAGACAGCCCCGACAATCAGCAGGGCCGTGACAGCCAGTGCAACCATTAGGCTTTCAGAATTAGGCATTGACAGTCCTCAGTAAACGCATTGTATTTAACATGGCATTCAGCAAAACTCGCAGACCTGTTTGGCCTTTTTCTTGTCCTTTTCTGATTTTTCGTTCTTTTTTTCCTTTTTGCCGAAGAGTGAACCAATCATTCCTTTTTATACGGGCATTTGTCATTTATAAAGTTATTGGTTTAACAGTCGTTAAGTCGGCTTTAGCACAACCTTTTTATACTGAAAAAGCCATCCTATATGGATACGGGGGTGGTTGCGTTGCTCGTAAAAGATGCTATGCACGATGTAACACTGGTTCAGTCCGGCCTGAGCGTGGCTGATGCTGCTGTTTTGATGGACCAGAAGGTCATAGGTTCTGTTCTTGTTGAGGAAAGGGGCGAGATTATAGGCATTGTTTCTGAGCGTGACATTTTGAGAAAGGTTGTAGCCAAGGGCCTTAACGCCTCAAGAATGAGGATTAAGGACATAATGTCGAGCCCGGTGATAACAATTGACGCGGAGACAGAGCTCCAGGATGCTTCTGAGGTTATGCGGGAGAACAAGATAAGGCGCCTTATTATTACTGAAGGCGGCAATGTTGTTGGAATCATCACGGCAAGGGATGTTGCAGAGAACATAAAATACGTATTTTCTAGGAAGCTGCTCCAGCTCGACCGTTAGGCATGAAACAGATAAGGATGGTCATCAGAGGTAGAGTCCAGGGTGTCTTTTTCAGGAAGTTCGTGCAGGACACGGCTGTGAAGCTTGGCCTTTCAGGCTTTGCCAGAAACCTGCAAGGCGGTGAAGTGGAAGTTGTAGCCAAGGGCCCTGATGGCATGCTTCAGGAGCTAATCAGGGCCTGCCAGAAAGGCCCTATGCTGGCCAGGGTTGAGGACATAAGGGTTGAAGAGGATGTCCAAGCTGAAAGCCATTCAGGGTTTGAGATAAAATAGTTTCTTCTTGAAGCTCAGCTGGATTGAGTTTGGGCTTAATACCTTTATTGTCCCTGTGTCCCCTTCTGCGAGCCCGAATTTTTCCAGCTTCTTGGGCAATATTGCTGCGATGGATGAACCAACCTTCACTATCTTTCTTTGGGACTCAATGGCTTCATTAGCTTTCCTGAGCCTGATTAGGTACATGGCCTGTTCCGGAGTGTAATATATTTTGCCGCATTTTGAGCATTTGAGGCACGGCACAATAAGGGAATCTTCCAGGCATTCTGACCGCGTTATATCCCCGTAGCATTCGCAGGTGAATTTCATATTCTTCCCTTTCTTTTGAACCATGTTATTACCAGTAAGTTTCTCCTTCTGGGCACGAATACTGCACTGTAGGAGTTTCCTGAATTTTTATCATATAGGACAGCAAGGTACTTCCCGGACTTCTTATTGATAATTTTCCCTTTCCGTACTGCAGCCAGCACCAATTCCACATCATATTCGGAAGGGGATTTTTCCTGAACAGCATGCCTATTGAAAATAATCGGGAGGCTTTTTCTGGCCTGAAAAGCATTATAATAAATAGCCAATATATTATAATATATAAACATTACTGTCTGGAGGGAAAACTTATTAATACAGTCAGCTGGTCAAAATTCGGAAAATTTTTTGGATTGCCGGAAAATTCAGAGTTGTGAGAAATCCCCTGTTTTAAATTGGATTATTTTGCTTAAATATTTTGGAGAAATTTCTATCCCAAAGAGATGATTGCCAGAGCCAAAATTTATTTTTTCTTTTTCAAAAACTTGTTCGTCAACAAATATTGTGATGTCCAATAATAAAGGACAAACCGCGCCTGGCTGCACTCCTGCTATTTCACTAACTTCATCAATACTTGCAATACTGACTTTTTCTCCAATTGCTTCCTTTGCTTTGGATAAATCGACCTTTTTGCTTCCAAGTAGGAATATTGCATATTTTTTTCCTTGTTTATCTTTCAGTATCATAGTCTTGCAGATTTCATCGGTTTTTATATCTCCTTTGGAAAATTTCACAACATCCTGCACAGATACTGCGGTATCCTTCAGTTCGATGAGTCTGAAAGGTATGTTTCTGTCTTCAAGTATCCTCACCGAAGCTAACTCCATCAGTTCTTCACTTCCCTCATTACAACAACTGTTCTTGTTGCAGCAATCCCGGGGATGTCCCTTAATGTTTGTATTATAAGCCTGTCCAGGTCCTTGGTGTCTTTTGCGCGCAGTTTAATCAGCATGTCCTCTTCTCCTGCCAGAAGGTTGATATCCTCGATTTCCTCAACCCTCGATATTTTCTTCAGCACGTCATCCACCCCAATCTTGGAATCCTTCATTGCCTTGTGGTCCAGCCTGACAAAGATGTAGGCAAGCAGTGTTTTTCCGATTTTTTCATGATTAAGGGTTATTGTGAATCTTGAGATAACACCTTCTGATGAAAGCTGCCGTATCCTCCTGTTCACAGTGGCTATCGGTATCCTTGTCTTCTTGGCTATCTGGCTTGAGGTTGCACGGGCATTATTGCCGAGTTCCTCAATTATCAGTTCATCTTTTGCATCCATAATGAGAATATTTCTCATTTTCTATATAAATTTTGCTATTTTTTAGTGTTTTTTACCAAAATTTGATAAATATGTATATAAATGATAATTGCATTCCGGGAATAAGATTATTCAGAGGTGATATAACACTGAAAGGTGATTAAATGAAAAATGGAGATACGGTGAATTATCTGTTAGTCTACTTTGGAATAAGTTATGCAGCAATCGCAACGAGTGTCATCGCCGTCAGCGTATTGACACGGCCAGATTGTGACTCGTATCACCTGCCTGTTGAGGGAATAGCTGCCAATCTCAGCTACGGCACTCCTCAGGGAAAAGCAACAATAACGCTTGACTCGGGTGAAAGCTTTGTCGTTAAGGTGCCGGATTACAGCATTGGGGACATTGTGAAAGGAATTATTGACGGATGCGGAATATTTTCGTCCGATAAGGGCAGATAAGGAAAGGTAATATCAATCAGCACAGTAATGATGGACGACAAAGGAAGCCAAAAAGATGATATTTATACGGTTTCGGACAGATTGCATATGGTGTAACTAGAATGGCAAAACTCGCTGTGATAGGAATAGGCAACACGGGTACCTATACAACCAAGGCCCTTGCCCAACGAATGGAACAAGTTGCAGTTTATGATAGCATAAAGAGCGCTTCTGAGGTAGAGCAAAGCCTCGGTGACATGCCCGCCTCTGTAAGGATTGCGTCAAGCTGCCAGGATGCAGTCAAGCAGGCAGACTGGGTTATTTTTTGTGTGCCAACAGATGAAGTGGCCAGGGCTATGGAGAATGCGTTGCCTCATTGCAAGCCCGGCACAATCATATCCGGCCAGACAAGCAGAAAGACGCCTGAAGCAGAGGCCTTCAGAAGGTTCAAAGCATCAGGCCTGGAGTACGCAACCCTGCACACAATGTGCAACCCCCGGGCCTCTGACCCATCAAAGGAAATCCTGGGACTGATCAGGGATGAGTCAACCAGCGACAGCGCCTTCAGACAGCTTATGGCATACTGTAACGGCCTGTCAGAGCACATCGAGATATTTGACAGTGTGGAAGAGCATGATTTCAGGACAGCTAACACCCAGATAGACACCTCAAGAGTGTTCTTATCTATTGCCAGCTCGTTCGCGAAAGCAAGGCGTTTCCCCTGGCTGGAAGGCGGATATAACAGCCCGCTTGATGTCATGAAATTCGCGTTGGCTATGAGAGCTTCAAACCTGCCCGCTCATGTCTACAGAAATGTTCAGCTTGGGAGCGAGCATGGAAAGAGAATTGTAAGCCATGCATTGGAAGTTGAGCAGGAACTGTTTGCATGGATAGTCGGAGGTCGCTTTCCGGAATACAGGGACAGGGTCATGAGGGCCCGTGACAAAATCCTGGATGCAGGATTGAGGCCGATTCTGCCGGCAGATGCACTTAATCAGTTTGGGGACGCGGGTAAAACCAGGATTAACTCGCATTTCTCAATAGTTCAGTATGCAGTCTCTGTTGCCGAAAGCCAGAGAAACCCGTTTGATGACCTGAAGGCCACAACACCTATGTACACGTCATTGCTGTGTTTAATGGACAGTTTCCTCAGGAATGATGCTCTCCTTGAGCAGTCTTTGGCAGCCCCGTTTGCCAGCCCTTCAATGAGGGAAGACGATTTGGTGTTCCATGACCAGATTCAGGGATGGTCCAGTGCGATATTGTTCGACAATGTGTCAATGTATGATGACCTCCACGGTAATATGAAAAAAAGATTGGAAGACAGTCTTGTACAGGAAGAGGTAAAAAGAAGCACTGAAGTGGTCAGGGTATGCCGGGAAGGATTGGACGAGTGGCAGCAGTTAAGGCGTGCAGCGTAGCTAAAAATCACTCAGCTTCTTCGTGCTGTCGTTGTAGCTGACTATGGTTGTCGTGCCTTCTGCGCCGCCCTGCTTCTTTTCCAGCACGACGAACCTGTCCTTTTCCAGCTTCGCTATCTTCCGCTGGAATGTCTTGTACACGGCCTTGCCATCCTTCTCCCGGTATTTCTTGTAGAGCTCCCCTATCTTTGAGCCGGTGTTTTCCTTGACTATATCCAGAATAATCTTTGTATCGTCCTCAAGCGTCTCTGTATCTTTTATTGTGAACTCGTCCAGCTTTGCAATAGCTTTCTCAGCATCCATCTTTGATATTTTCCTTGAGCTCCTGTCCTCAGCGGCATTGCCTGCCTCTTTCAGCAGATAAAGCCCTGACCTTATGTCGCCTACTTCCACTGTCTTCCTGACAGCAGAATCAAAAGCCTCATCATCCCACACCCCTTCCACAAATGCATAATCCCTGCGCTGCCTTAGTATGCCTTCGGTCTCGTTTGCAGTGTATGCACGGAATTCAAGCATCTCAGCTGTGAGCCTGCTCTTTATTCTTGCATCCATGCCTGAAACCCACTCTTTGTAGTTGGTTATGAGTATTATTGATTTCTTGAATATCTCTTCCAGCAGGTAATAGAGGAAATCGGCATCCTCGGCCTTGTCTATCTCGTCAAACACCAGGACATTGGCATTTTTGTTCAGCTGGGCCACAATAATCTTCAGCAGCTCATCTGTCTTCTTGTTCTGCGTGAACTTGTAGCCCATTGCATCGCAAAGCTCAAGGGCAATTTTGTAGCTGGTGTTTTTCTTCCAGCAGTTGACGTACACCACATTTATCTCATCGGTCTTCTCCTCAAGTTCGTTAAGGACATGCTTTATGGCCACTGTCTTGCCAACCCCCGGACGGCCATATACCAGAAGATTCCTTCCTGTCCTGTTATCGAACAAAGGCTTCACTGCGAAGGCTATCTGGCGCTGCTCATTTTCTCTGTATGGAACCAGCTTCGGCTGGAAATCATAGTCAAGGGCAACTGAGTTCTTGAACAGGCTTTCATCGCTCCTGAGCATCTCATCAAACAGACCCATGAGTTTTGGCATGGCTTCAGGCTTTATAAGTTTTGTTACAAACCTGAAAAGATTTAAAAATTGGCCGGGCAAATCATGAAGCAATGGTAAAAGAATGGCAGATAAGCGGCAAACTCTGCATGATTACTGGGGCTAATTCAGGCATTGGGAAAGCCACTGCCATAGGTCTGGCAGGCTTGGGCGCAAGAGTAGTCATGGTCTGCCGGAATAAGGAAAAGGGCGAGGCAGCTCTGGACGAGGTTATTGCCAAAAGCGGCAACGAATCAGTGGAGCTTATGCTTGCAGAGCTTTCCTCCAAGAAGGCCATTCGCCGGCTTGCAGACGATTACAGGAAAAAGCATAAGGAACTCCATGTCCTGATAAACAATGCAGGAGCCCTCAACAGCAAGCGCGTGGAAACCATGGACGGCCTGGAGATGACATTTGCAGTCAACCATCTTGCTTACTTCCTGCTTACAAACCTCCTGCTTGACGTGCTTAAGCTAAGCGCTCCTGCAAGGGTAATCAACGTGAGTTCCAACGTCCATCACCAGGGCGTTATAAACTTCGACGACCTTCAGGCCAAGTTCAGGTACAATGGAACCGCTGCCTACAACCAGTCAAAACTGGCCAATGTGCTTTTTACCTATGAGCTTGCAAGGAGGCTGATAGGGACAGGGGTTACTGCCAACTGCCTGCATCCGGGCGTAGTCAGAACTAATTTTGGCATGGAAGCAACAGGATTCACTGCGTTCATGATTAGGCTGATGCATCCCTTCTTCCTTAGTCAGGAAAAAGGGGCGGAACCATTAATCTACCTCGCCTCAACGCCTGAGACATTCAATGGAAAATATTTCTCGAGGAAGAAGGAAGAGAGGTCTTCCGAAGCGTCCTATGACGAGCAGGATGCAAAGAGGTTATGGGAAGTGAGCGCTGAGCTGACTAACCTGGGAAAGGCTTAACCAAGGAAATCAGCCACCTTCTTCAGCGGCCATGTATTGATTACGCTGCTGGTTTCAATCCAGCCCCTCCTCGCTGTGCCCACACCGAAGCGCATCAGCCTTAGATGCTCAGCATTATGGCTGTCTGTGTCTATTGCGAAACTGCATCCATGCCCTTTCGCTGCCTTTGCATGGCTGTCATTCAAATCCAGCCTGTTAGGGAAGCTGTTTATTTCCAGCGCGACATTGCCTGCCTTCGCAGCCTTGAACACTGCCTCATAGTCAAGCTCGACCGGCTCCCTTTTGAACAACAGCCTGGCGCTCAGATGGCCGAGAATCCTGGCCTTGTCATGGTTCAGTGCCCTTATCACTCTTTTGGTCTGCTCAGCCTGGGAAAGCCGGAAACTGCTGTGGATTGATATTATCGCGTAATCGAGCTTCTTCAGCACTTCAGGCTCGATGTCAAGCGTGCCGTTCTTGTTGATGTTGACTTCAGCTCCTTTGAATATGTGAATACCGGTACTTTGCCTGTTAATTTTGTCAATTGCCTCATGCTGAATGGCAAGCCTCTTGCTGTCCATGGAATTTGCTATTGCCAGGCTGCCGTAATGGTCTGATATGCCTATGTAGGCATAACCCAGCTGCTTTGCTGCGTCAACCATTTCCTGCAGGGAGCTCACTCCGTCGCTCGCTGTTGTATGCACATGGAGGTCGCCTTTTATCTCATCCTGCTCAACCAGCCTTGGCAGGTTTCCAGTCCTGGCAGCCTCGATTTCCCCCCTGTCCTCCCGGAGCTCAGGAGCCATGTAGTCCAGGCCCAGCTTCCTGTACACCTCCTGCTCTGACTTCCCGGCAATCTGCTTTTTGCCGGAAAAAATCCCGTACTCATTCAGCTTCCATTTTTTCCTGATGGCAATTTCCCGCAGTGAGATATTATGCTGTTTGGAGCCCGTGAAGTACAGCAATGCTGCCCCATAGCTTTTCTCGCCGAAAATCCTTATGTCCACATCCGGGCCATCTCTCAGCTTCAGCATGATTTTTGTCGGCCCTGCGCTGTATACCTTCTGGACGTTGTCGAGCTGCCTTGCTGCCTCTGCCACTGCCTTTGCATTCCTGGTTACAGCTATGATGTCTATGTCGCCCACAGTCTCCTTCATGCGGCGCAGGCTGCCCACTGCCTCAATTTGAGTTATGTGGCTGAGCTCCTTCAATTTGCCGGTGATATCATCTGCGAAGGCAGTTGCCTCATCCAGCAGCATTCTCTCCCCTTTTGACTTCGCAAGGGTTATGCCGTCAAGAATGTCCTGCTGGGATTTCTCCCCAAACCCTTCCAACTCAGCAATCTTCCCTGCACTGGCAGCCTTCTCAAGGTCACTGAGGTTCCTTATCAGCAGTTTTTTGTAAAGGAGCTTGACAGTCTTCGGACCCAGCCCTTCAACTGAAAGCAGGGCCTCAAAATCAATGGGTATTTCCTTCTTCAGCCTTTCATGCTCCAGGCATTTTCCTGTATCAATAATTTCCTTTATCTTTTTCGCTATGCTTTCCCCCACTCCAGGTATGTCATCCAGGTTCTTGTATTTGGCATAGTCCTCGATATCGTCGCCAAGTGCCTCCACAGCCATGGCTGCCCTTTTGTATGCCCTTGGCTTGAACTCCACTTCCTTTATCTCAAGCAAATCAGCAATCTCGTACAGAATTTTCGCAACCAGCTGGTTCTTCATGCACATGCCCAATAGATAAATGAATATAAAAATTTTCTAGTGAAAAAGGCGAAAGACAGGGCCGTTCCTCCTTACTTCGGGAAGCGAACGTAACTCATTGCGCATGGGTCGATTGCCAAAGGCAATCCCATTTTGATTGACCTTTTCCAAAAAGGTCATGGCAGTCTTCCACGAAATGGAAATCTTTAAATGGCATGCCGCCATAGGGATATGGGGTGACACAGCATGGATGAGGACTTTTCTGAGGATGACGACAATCCATACGACTCTGAAGAGCGGGAAAAGCAGGTTGATGACGATGAGATTGGCGCAGATGAGGCAGGCTTCATTGCCGGCTATGAAGGGGATGAGAAAACCACTATCTGCCAGAAGTGCGGCAGGGAGCTTGACGGAGTGGACTTCATAGAGGTTGAGCACAAAGGGGAGAAGCTTGGATTCTGTTCAGAGAAATGCGCTGAAGAATATGAAAGGAATCAGTAATATTTGTGGGCCCTGATTTCCTGCATAAGCTTCTTGAAGTCTGATGCAAAAATCCCCTGGTTATAGTCGCATGCTGTCGGGCTTTCATTATCACGAAGCACTTCTATCAGAAGCCCGTCTGCACCAAAGCTAAGCGCACCTTTGCTTGCTGCAGGCACCATGTCCCTGTGGCCTGTGCTGTGGCTTGGGTCGACAATTACAGGCAGGTAAGTAAGCTTCTTGGCGCCAGGGATAACATTGAGGTCAAGCGTGCTTCTGTCATACTCGCCTGAAACAGGCGACCTTATGCCGCGCTCGCAGAGCACAATCTCTGCGTTTCCCTGCGCGGCAATGTATTCAGCAGCGAGAAGCCATTCCTTGAGGGTTGCATATGGATGCCTTTTCAGCAGCACTGGCTTTTTCTGCTTCCCTGCCTCGATAAGAAGATTATAATTTTGCATGTTCCTGGCCCCTATCTGCAGCATGTCAGCCACTTCGCTGACTTTCTGGACAAGTCTCGGATCCATGACTTCTGTAACTACGCCCAGTCCTGTCTCTTTTTTCATCTTTTCAAGAATTTCCAGGCCTTTTTCTTGAAGGCCCTGAAACTCGTAAGGGCTGGTCCTGGGCTTGTAGGCACCTCCCCTGAGCAGGTCAGCGCCTGCTTCCTTGACTGATTTAGCCACGCTCAGCGCCTGGGCCTCGCTTTCTATGGCGCATGGCCCTGCAATAATGACAGGGGCCTTGCCTCCGATTTTGACGCCGTTAACATCCACGCTCTTTGTGCCCTGGTGCTCATATTTCTTGTAGCCTTTCCTGGAAAGCAGCTTGAATGGCATGCCCACAGGCATAACCCTCTCAACCCCGGGAAAGCCTTCAAAGGCCCTCATGTCCACCTTTGTCTCATCACCAATCACGCATATGACCCGGGTCGCCTCTCCCTGCACCAGTTTATACTTAAGCCCCTTGCTTTCAAGAACATCGGTTATGCGCTTCAGGTCCTTATCATGTGCTCCGTTTTTAAGTACTATTACCATCTTTAGCCTCCCGCTGAAAAAGGCAGATATTTGTAAAGTTTTTTAAGCTTTACTATTGATATTTGTCCTGGTGCGCTCTCGGGGCCCAGGCTTGCGTAGGTAAGGTAACTGCCAAGGAACGGTCCTATAATCCTGCTGAGCCTTCCGTTAGGGCCCATGGCAACAACGATTAACCGCTGCTTATCCTCCTTGGCCTGGCACAGAAGGTCCAGCAGCCTTATCTGGTCATCCTGAGTCCTTGCATATGTGGCAATTTTTGCAATGAATGGCTTTTGCTCTTTAATCTTGCCATAGATTTTCCGCAAATCTTTCGGAGTTTCCCGGAAGTTGTGGTAAGAGAGGATTACCCTGCAGTTCAGGCCTTTTCTGAATGCTGGAGGAGAGGAAAGCTCTATATCAGCAAAGTCTGCCCCTGAGCGTATGGCCTGAAGCAGCATATCACTGCGTTTCCTGTGAGCTAGCTTAAGCCTGCCTCCCTCTTTCCTGCTTCTTGCTGTTGCAATTACCGGCTTCCGGCAGGCTTTCACAAGCCTTGGGATGTCTGGCTCTTGGGTGTAGTCCAGCCTTAGCTCGATAATGTCTGCAAGCCGGTTGGCTTTGGCAATTTGGGCAATTGCAGTTTTGGTTGTTGCCGCTGTTATCGGCACGCAGATTCTGGGCTTCATTTGAATGCCTTGAGTGCTGCTTCTATTTGGGAAGGGGAGACAGAAATGGTGTGGCTGCCGTTTTTCTTGGCCATCCTGCCTATCCCCGCCGGCAGGGCCATGCGTATATGCCCGTCCACGTTCTTCTTGTCAGAAAGCATCATCTTTGCTACAGAGTCCGGGGAAAAGCTATTCTTGAGGCTTGCCGGGAATCCTGCTGAATCCAGCAGGGCTGAGAGGCGCTGCTCATCCTCTTTTTCAAGCAGCCCCATCTGAACCGCAATCAGGCTTTCAACCCGCATCCCGAATGCAACGCTCTGGCCGTGGCTCATCTTATATTGGCTTAGCTGCTCTACAGCATGTCCAATCGTATGCCCGAAATTCAGGAGGGAACGCCTGGAAGAGCGCTCGCGCTCATCCTCCTGTACGATGTTCTTCTTAATCTCTATGTTTGTGGCAAGGACACTCTCAACAGTCTTAGGCTCCATGTGCCTGAGCTTTTCCATGCCCTTTTCAAGGAACCTGAAGAACTGCTCGTCTGCAATGGTTGCATGCTTGATGATTTCAGCAAAGCCGTTGAGCAGCTCATGCTCCGGCAGGGTTTTCAGGAAATCTATGTCTGCAACAACCAGCCTCGGCTGCCAGAAAGCCCCGACAAGGTTCTTGCCATAGGGAGTATCAACCCCGACTTTCCCACCTACACTGGAATCAACCATCGCAAGCAGGGATGTGGGCAGCTGGATGTATGGGATGCCCCGGAGGTACGTTGCTGCGATGAAGCCTGCAAGGTCGCCTGTGACCCCTCCGCCAAATGCAGCCACGAATGCCTGCCTTGATATCCTTTGCCTGAGCATCTGGTCCTCAAGATGCTGCTTTACTGCCCTGCTCTTGTTACGCTCTCCGGACGGGAAAGTGAGAAGGAGCACGTCAAACCTTGCACTCTGCAGGCGTGACTTTACCTGTTTACTGTAGAGCTTTGCCACATTACTGTCAGATATAATCACGCATTCATGTCCAAGCCCTGCATGCCGGGCAAGCTGGCTTATGTTGTTGATTACCCCATGCCCTATTACAACATCATACTGCCTGCCCCCAGAGAACCTGAGATTGAGGGTTGTTGTCATATGGTCCGAAAGATACAGGATGGTTAAATATTTAGCGGCGCTGGCCGTGGCTCAAAGGGCGCTGAAATTGGTGTGCTCCTTGTTTTTGTCCTGGAAAATGGCTTGCAGGCTTTGGCGGGTTCTGCCTCGCCCTGAATATCCCCCACAGGGCCAGGGCTATCCCTATTATTATGAAGAGCATGAAAGGGTTGTTTTCAGACTGGAGATTCAGATAGACCGAGAATGCCGCCACTGCAACTCCTGTCAGAATGAATATGCTCCAATGGATTTTGGCCATGATGCACTGAAGGCAGCCCAAGTATTTAATGTTTTGGCTGCATCACAACATTTAAAAATCAGGTTCTAACCTGAGCGGGCGTATGCGAATTGTAAACGAGCTGTACCGGTTGAAGCCGATTGCCCCGAAGACTGAAATCCGCAGAGAAAGCTCCGTTTTGTCCATGTTGGAGGCACAAACGGCAAGGGCTCTGTCTCAGCAATGCTCAACCAGATTCTTATCGACTCTGGCTATAAGGTAGGGCTCTACACAAGCCCGCACCTGTTCAGGTTCAATGAACGGATAAGGATTAACAACAGGCTCATCCCGGACAGCGACCTACGGCAGCTTTACAGCAAGGCCATGGGAGCTGTGCGTAAAGCCGGGCTTCAACCTGGTTTCTTTGACGTTACCACGGCCATCGCCCTCTGCTATTATGCTGAGAAAAATGTTGATATTGTTGTGCTGGAGGTTGGCCTCGGAGGAAGGCTTGATGCAACCAATATTGTTAATGCTGATGTCTCGGTGATTACCAATGTCACGCTTGAGCATACAGATAAGCTGGGAAATACCATAGCCAAGATTGCCAGGGAAAAAGCCGGGATTGTCAAGCCGGACACCGTACTAGTGACAAGCGTAATGAAGCCGGACGCAATTACGGAGATAAGAAAACAGGTCAGGAAGGTAAAAGCAGTCTGCATTGACAGCAATAAGGCAGTCAGAATCAAAAGGATTTCCCAGAACTTGACAGGCCAGGCTTTCACTGCAAAAAGCAGAGAGGCAGACTATGGAAGGCTGCGCATAAGGCTTGCCGGGGAGCACCAGCTCAGGAATGCCGGGGTTGCAATTACAGTGGCAGAGCAGCTCAGGAAGAAGGGCTGGAAAATCAGCAGGACTTCCTTGCGCAAAGGGCTGGCCAATGCCAGATGGCCGGGAAGGTTCGAGGTTGTCCGGAAAAACCCGGCCATCATCGTGGATTCAGGCCATAACGAGGATGGCATGCGCGCTGTTTCAAAGACAGTGGAAGCCCTGATACCGGAAAAGATTGTCCTGGTGATAGGAATTTCTGATACCAAAGACCATGACAAGATGCTAAGCCTCATTGCGCCGCTGGCAAAGAAGATTATTGTGACACAGGCTAAGTACAGGGGCACTGACACAGGGATTCTTGCGTCTTTGGCCGGGAAATACTGCAGGGATGTAAAGCAGGTTAAGGATGCTGGAAGAGCAGTAAATTATGCAAGAAAAAATGCTGGCAGGAAGGATGTCATTCTCGTTTCAGGCTCGATATTTGTTATAGACGAAGCTTTGAGGGCCTTAGTTTAATCTGGATACGTAGCGCGTGCATGCAGTGGCGTAGGTCATGCCAGTTTCCAGAAAATCCCGGCAAATGAATGCTGAGACCATCCGGCCGGCTTTTCCCGGCAAAAATCCTTCCATTTGTGCCAGGCTCATTTTCTCCAGCCCTGAGAGTGGCACGGCAAAGTCATGAAGAATTCTGTCATCAGCGCCATACAGGATGACTTTCACATTTCCAAAATTCTCCAGTATAACCTGCTCCGGAGACTTCTTCAAGAGATTGCTTCTGGTAAGGCATGCTGCCCCGGGGACATCCACCTCAAAGCCAATGCCGTGCAAGGGCGAATTTGATGAATCGATTTGGATATTAGCTCTCCACTCCAGCTGCATGCGCTTACAGAACTCCTCGGGGATTAAAGACCCGGTCATTGGATTTTTTTCTTCCCATTCATGTAGGGCTGGAGAACATCAGGTATCTTGACTGTTCCGTCCTTCTGCTGGCAGACTTCAAGTATGGCACGCATGGTCCTTGAGGTTGCTATGGCAGTGCTGTTTAAGGTGTGCAATGGCTGCCTTGTCTTTCCGTCGGTGAATCTTGTGTTCAGCCTTGTTGCCTGATAGGCTGTGCAGTTTGAGCATGAAGCTGCCTCCATGTGGCCTTCCCTCGGGAACCACAGTTCCAGGTCATATTTTTTTGCAGCAACAATCCCTATGTCGCCGGTGCAAATGTTCACAACCCTGTAGGGCAGCTTCAGTTTCTGGTAAATTTCCTCAAGATTTTTCAGCAGCTCCTCATGTATTTTCCATGATTCTTCAGGCTTGCAGAATACAAACATCTCCACCTTGCTGAACTGGTGCATCCGGAAGAGCCCTTTTGTATCGACGGAATGGCTGCCAATCTCCTTCCGGTAGCATGATGAAATTCCTGCGTATTTTATTGGCAGCTCTTTCTCTTCCATAACCTCATTCTGGTACATGGCTGCTATGGGATGCTCTGAAGTCGCTATTAAGTATGCATCTGCCTCCTTTACCCAGTACATCATGGTCTTGAATTCTTCTATGTCCGTTACACCTTCATAAGGCTCTTTCCTCAGCAGGTGGGGCACCTCTATTGGCACGAATCCCTTTGCTGCAAGGAAATCAATGGCAAACCTCTGCAAAGCAAGGTCAAGCATTGCTAAGTCTCCCTTGATGAATGCAAAGCCGTTGCCTGACACCTTTGCAGCCCGCCTGAAGTCTGCTATCCCCAGTTCCTCTGCAAGCTCTCCGTGCGGCTTGAGCTCAAAATCCGGCTTTATCTTCTCCCCCCATTCTTTTACAACAGCATTATCCTTTGCCTC
Organism: Candidatus Woesearchaeota archaeon; assembly: GCA_018303315.1. Classification (GTDB taxonomy): domain Archaea; phylum Nanobdellota; class Nanobdellia; order Woesearchaeales; family JAGVYJ01; genus JAGVYJ01. The sequence continues at coordinate 20,106 of JAGVYJ010000002.1, forward strand.
CATGCCATAGGGAACAGAATCATGGAGCATGTTCGGAAGCCTGAGCTGCAAAACTGTAATCTGCTCTTTCATCTTTGCCTCTTTGGTTTCCATATCTTTTATTTTCTCAGGGATTTCCCTTGCCTCTTTCATCAGGGCATCTGCTGATTTCCCTGCCTTCTTGAGTTTTGCAATATCAGCAGAAACCTGGTTCCTTCTGTACTGCAATTCCTGGACCTTTGGCTTGTAGCTTCGCCATTCCCTGTCAAGCTTCAGTATTTTGTCAAGAATATCGAGGTACTCTGGCTGCTTTCTTTTCTCAAGGTTCTTCCTTACAAGTTCAGAATTTTCCCGGATAAACTTAAGGTCGAGCATTGCTTTCGGGAGTGGTTTTTGGTTTATATAGGTTGTTATAGTTCGTCAACGAATATCAGGTTGTCTGCCCAGCTTTTCTTTATCCTCCCGCGCTCCATGTTAATTGTGGGAAGGTAGTTGTGGTGCAGTCGCAGCGGCATTGTTATCCTTGCTGTGAATATTTCGTCGATGGCCTTTGGGCCGTAGCGCTTCTGCAGCTCCTGCACCACATGGGTGTTGAATATCTCAATCAGGTCTGATTCCGACTGGGCTTCAATTATCAGCATAAGGGCGAGATGGCCGTCTTTTTCGCCAAGGAAGCTTTGCATGACGTACTTTGTTGTTATCTGCTGCTCTGCCAGGTCAGTGTTGAACTCTTTCATGTATTCTGCCTGGGTCATTCCGAGCCGGAATTTTATTACGTAAAGCTGTCTTGCTGAAAAAACTCCCATCCCTTTCTGAGACCTGACAAGCCCTGTATAGTAATGCACAATCCCGGATTCCTCGAGGGCCTTCCTCTTCCTGTTTACAGTCATCAGGGGAACCTGGGTGTTCTTGCTTATCTGATTGTCAGAAATCCTCGGGTTTTTGATGAGTTCCCTGAGTATCATACGTTCCTGGCCGTCAAGTTTCTTGTTGTCTATCATAAAACATCACACTTTGATATGAACATATCATACACTTCGGTAAAAACACCAAAAAAGGTATGATATTGATACATTTATCACAATTTTGAAACAATAAATATATAAATGTATCTAAACCAAATGGGTATACGAAAAACTACAGTAACCTAAGATGGCACTAAACGTACAGCCTTCTACAATTACCGGAGAACAGCTGAGAGTTGCAGGCCTGGAATTTATTGTTGATTTCAAGCCTCCTGTGGTTCAGCAGGGCTCAATAACCGGCAAAGAACCGCGGCCGCTTGTGGACAGGGTTGTGCTGGTTGAGCCTGAATTGGGTGGATTACGCCTGACTCAGATACAAAGAGTACCTCATAATTCTAGCTTTGATGTGCTGTCTGTGTTATATGGGCCAATGCCTCCTGATATGCGTGGAATTCTGGCTTTCTTTAGAGGGCCCCTCAATACAAGAATTGCATTCGGCATCCATCCTGAACTAATGGAAAGATATGGCCGTGAAGCTCAGCACCAAAATTCTATTCGGGGTATTGGCGATTACACGCCTGATGGCATTTACAGGCAATTCGAAACCTGTTTTGGTCAGCTGCCAGTAAGGTATCACTGAACAATGGCAGTAGCAACTATGCCCTGGCAGACACAAACGCAGGCAGTTGATGTCATAGCTGTTGAATTGCTGTTCAGGGAACCAAACCTTGAGAAGTCTCTCGTCGGTGTGCAGAGATTAGTCTGGCAGGAGACTCCAGAAGGAAATTTTCTTCGCGAACTTGGTTTCAGGGATTCTGCCCGGTACAGGGTAATGACATACAGTGACTTCAAGGACGAGCTTTTGCATGTTCACGGCGTGAATGTTGCCCATTGGGGTTTTGGCCCTGAGGAGCAGCGCTATTTTAACACGCATACGCGTGCTGGAAACGGCGGCTTCCTGCCCTGGTATGCTGGCGAACAGATTTATGGAAGACTGACCGGCAATCGTAACAATGCTGTATGCCTGCTGCAGGATGTCCCACCACCAATCCCCTGCAATCCGAAAGAATCTGCTCCTTTTCCGGGAGTTGTGCAGTTCTACTAGTTTTCCCTTACAATCTTGATGTCTTCCTTCATGTTTATAGCGTCAGCCAGTATTCTGCCTATCTTGAAGGAAGACATCAAGATTGTAAGGGAAAACTAGTAGAAC
>JAGVYJ010000058.1 GCA_018303315.1 Candidatus Woesearchaeota archaeon
CTACATGCCCCATAAGGGATTTTCCCTGCGCATCATCTCAGCAATTTCCTTAAGGACATTCACCTGGTCTCCGGACAGTTTGTCCTTGTGCTGTTTCAGTTTCCTGAATGTTTCCTCTGACATCACAGAATACAGCACATCCTCCTCATGAAGCTGCCTGCCCATAGTCACCTTATCCAGGGAAACAGAAACCTGCTTTCCCCTTTCCGCTTCCTGGATGCTCTCTTTTTCCTCCTGAATCTGCTTCACCACAGTAACAGGCTTTGTCTCTTTCATCAGCGCCTGGCCAACTTTTAATTTGCCTTCAAGTATTTCAACGCCGACCACCGCGGGGTTATTCTGCCTGAAAACATAGCCTCTGAGTATTTTCAGCTTTACAGGGCTTTCAAGGCCGATAAGCTGTTCCTGCTGCAGCTCTGCCTGCCTTGCCTTCTGCCAGGCCTGGTAATCCTCGATAATCTTATAGATTACTTCGGAAGTGATGATTTTTACCCTGCTTTCCCGCGCAGCTGTCTGGGCATCATCAACAACCCTTACATTGAAGCCAAGCACCGCTGCATACAGCGGATTCTCTGCAATGTTGCTGTCAGCGTCAAAAACATCTTTCCTGGTAATGTTGCCGATAAGTGCCCTGCGAATGGGAATCTGCTGCTGCCGCAATATATTAATCATGGCCTCAAGGGAGCCGAGGGCATCAGCCTTGACGATAACCCCTTCCTGGTCAGTCTCTATGAATATCGCCTCAATCTCTTTCCTTAACTCTTCCTTTGTTTGCTCGACTGTGCTTTCCGTGACCCCCCATAAGGGCATGCCTGCCACAATATCCTTCACATCCACAACAGAAACCCTCACCGCAGAAGCCGCACTCGCTGCTTTGACAGGCCTGAACTGGGGAAGCTTATGCTTTGACACCGGGATGCATTCAAGTATTGCCTTCACCCTGCCTTCAACAGCACCATTGAGTGTGCCAACCACCACCATATCGTTAACCCTGAGCGTGCCGTCATGAAGCACAAGGTCAAGTGCCTGGCCAAAGCCTGGCTCCTGCTTTACCTCGAGGATTGTTGCCCTGGCAAGCCCTTCAGGATTGTACTCCAACTGGGCCTCAAGGAATTTCTGAGCCAGACCTGTTAACACCAGCAGCAGCTCAGGGATGCCCTCCCCTGTTTTGGCAGAGCACGGGATTATTGCAATCTGCTTTGTGTAATCAGGCACCCTGTCGAAACGCTCACCGTCAAGGCCCAGTTCCTGCAGCCTGGCGACAATCTGGTATACCCGCGTGTCGAGCAGAGCCTTTACGTCGTCAGACTGGGAAGAAATGTTTTCCAGCAGCACCTGCTTTCCAGGACGCCAGCCCGGGAGCAGGTCAATCTTGTTGGCAGCTATGATAAAAGGAGTCCTGTATGATTTCAGAATTTCCAGGGCTTCCAGAGTTTGCGGCTTGAAACCCTCATTTATGTCTATCACGAGGATTGCTATGTCGGAAAGTGTGCCGCCGCGCTTTCGCAGATGGGTGAATGCAGCATGGCCCGGGGTGTCAATCATCAGCACGCCAGGAAGCCTGATTTTTACGCCGCCTTCCTTGAGCAGGGGCATGCAGAGCTTCTTCAGCGCATCGATGTGCATCAGCGATGCCCCGATAGCCTGTGTTATCTGGCCAGCTTCCTGGCTCACCACAGAGGTGCCCCTAATTGTGTCGAGAATTGAGCTCTTGCCATGGTCCACATGGCCCATTACTGTGCATATTACGCTCCGCATAGTTGCCATTCTGGCCACCCATACAGGCCAGAGAATAACCTCGGTTCTTAAAGGTTTGGTTTCCATGGGAAAAATTATAATATGCAAAGGATTGCCCTTTTGCCAATGAAAGTGGATTTCATTGTTGATGAGGGAGTAAGCAGGGAGGACAGCTACCTGATAAAAGACAATATCTTCGGGGTTTTTGACGGAGCCAACAGCCATAATCGCTTTGCTGATTCCGCAGGCAAGACCGGCGGCCTTATTGCAAGCCAGCTGGTCAGGGATGTTTTTGCCAGGAACAACAGGCCATTGAAGGAGCTTGCCATTGAGGCCAACAACAAGCTCAGGGAAGCGATGCTGGCAGCGAATATTGATATGGGCAATAAGCTCAATTTATGGCTCAGCACTGCCTCTGTCGTGAGGCTGAAGGAGGGCAGGTTCGAATGGCTCCAGATATCCGACAGCCCGATACTGCTGATTTATGATGATGGCTCTTTCAGGCTGGCATACGATTTCTACGAGCATGACCAGCCTATACTGATGAAGATGAAGGGGTTTGCCATGCAGAAAAAGGAAAATGTCCAGGAATATGTAAGAGCGCCTCTCACCAAACTAAGGGCCAGCGTGAACATAGTATTCGGGGATTTTTCAGGCGAAAAGGGATTTATTGATTTTCTGCACACCGGCGAGGAAAAACTGCAAAAAATAAGGCACATGGTCATTTTCTCTGATGGGCTGCAGATACCCAGAGAAGAGCCTTCCAAAGAGTACGATTATGCAACCTTTGTGAAGATTTTTCTTGAAGGCGGGCTGGAGAAGGTGAAAAATCATGTCAGGGACATGGAAAGCAACGACCCAAAATGCTGGAAATACCCCAGATATAAGATTTACGACGACATTACTGCCATAGCCATATCCTTCTGAGGGAAATGTTTTTAAGATAGCATTATGTCTTCCGGGATATGTACCTTAAGATGAAAGAGGGAAATGCAGAATTGCTTGCCCCGGCTGCAAAGACTGTATCCTCCAGAATGGAAGTCTTCTACAACCCTGTCATGAAGCTCAACCGGGACCTTTCTGTGGCATTGCTGAAGGCAGTGGGAAAGAAGAGGATGAGAATTGCCGACCCTCTTGCCGGGACAGGGATAAGGGGTATACGGTTTATCAGAGAGTTGCCTAAATCACAGATTGAATATGTCCTGATAAATGACAAAAATCCCAAGGCCTATTCCCTGATAAACCGGAATCTCCGGCTGAATAAAGTGAAGCCGGGAAAAGCGGTTGTGACAAGGAAAGATGCAAGCATGTCACTTCTTGAGCATGGGCCTTTCGACTACATAGACATCGACCCTTTCGGCTTCCCGGGGCCATTCATTGATGCAGCAGTAAAAGCCCTGGCTCGGAATGGCATTCTGGCGGTTACCGCAACTGACACAGCAGCCCTATGCGGGACTTACCCGAAAGTATGCAGGCGCAACTACTGGGCCGAGCCCATGCACGGGCCGATGATGTATGAAACCGGACTGAGAATCCTGATAAGGAGGGTGCAGCTTGGGGCAGCTGGCTATGAGAAGGCACTGATTCCCTTATTCTCATATAGCAGGGACCATTACATGCGTGTATTCCTTAGGTGTGAGTCAGGGGCAAAGAAGGCAGATGATGTTGTTTCAATGCAATTACATGCGTGTATTCCTTAGGTGTGAGTCAGGGGCAAAGAAGGCAGATGATGTTGTTTCAATGCACAAAGCTGTTGATGGCAGTGAATTCATGATGGGTAAGAAGGTTGCCGGGCCTTTGTGGACAGGGCCGCTCTGGGATGCAAAGCTCGTCAGGGAGATGCTAAAGCAGTCGCCAGACAAGGATGCTGAAAAGCTGCTCGGAATAATAAACGCGGAAACATCAGTCAATGCATTGGGATATTTTGACCTCCATTATCTTGCCAGCAGGCATAAGACCGCAAATCCCAGGATTGATGAGCTTATCCGGCGTATAAACAAGAAGGGATACAAGGCAGCAAGGACTCATTTCCTGCAGACAGGGGTAAGGACAGATATGCCTGCCGGGAAATTCATTAAGATGCTGGGGAATTAGCCAACTGTCCTTCTGACGTCGTCGACAATGGCATTCATAACCCCGGCAAGCTGGGAAATCTGCTTTTCCAGGGGCTCTGTGGAGCCTTTGCTTTCATCCATGACAAAATATATCAGAAGCGCCTTTAGGCCGAAGGCAATTGGCTGCTGCTCTGTTTTTGCGACCCTGCCGCCAAACCCGGATATCAGCGGGACAATCCTGCCTTCCAGTTTCTTCAGCTCGACATCTGCCGATTCAGGCATGACCCTCAGGGTTACAATCACACTTGCCATGTTAATTTGGTCCTGTGAATCCGCAGCTGGAGCAGGCATACTTGGCCGCGTCCTTCCTGCACTTGAGTAACATCATTCTTGCATGATACGCATCGCTTGACTGTTTCGGCCATAATGGAAAGGACTTGCAGTTTGCTTAAAAAGCTTGCGGTTTGCTATCACAAAATGAAGGCAAATATATTTATACGGTAATGGGATAAAACAAGTTTATGAGTCAGCGGACAGGACGCTTCAATCTTCCGGACCTTCCGGACATTCCCGGCCTTGATGAGAAGGGCCACGACATTGAAAGCGAGGTTGTTTCTGATGAGATTGAAGACAAGGAACTTGCTGCCGAAGAGCCGGAATTCAGGCTTTGGCTTGCCAACGGGGTGCAGGTGGGCACTACTGCAGAGCTTCTCAGCGCAGTCAGGGAGATGGACGAAGAGCTGGTGAAGGTTCATCTCAATGCCGAGCACAATGACTTCGCTGACTGGGTAAGGGAAATAGCCAAGAACATCCCCATGGCAGAGAACCTCAGGAGGGCAACCACCAAGCAGCAGGTCATTGAAGCCCTTGAAGGCAAGCAACTCACTATTACTCCGGTAAAATCCCTGCAGCCCGTTGTGAGAAAGGAAAAAAGGGAATCGCTGACTGTGCCCAGGGAACTTCGTAAATACTTTATGAGGCCGCCCCCTCCCTACAAGCCTGATGAAAAGGGCTGGTTTGCGAGGATTTTCGGGGGCAAGTTTGCCAGCCCTCGGGAAGAGTCGCTTCCTGACCTTGCTAAGGAAGCTGAAATACCTATCCCTGAGGAAAGATACAGGCAGCTGGACAGGAGGGTGCCAAGGTCGAACAAGGCAAGAATCTACCCGGATCCCAATTCCAGGGAGATAAAGGACAGGTTCGAGGGAATCAAGGAAGGAAAATATGTGGCTGAGCCAATGGCAAGCCAGAATCTCCCTGCACCGCCAAAGTTCAGCAGGGAAATAAAACCAGCGGAACTGCCGGCAAGGCGGAAGAAACAGGCTAAACCTATCGCCGGCAGGACATTGGCAGGTGAAATCCGGGATGAACTTGAAGTCATTACAAAGACACTCGAGATTGAGGCAATGAAGCCTGTTGCTGCAGAAACTGGGAAAAAAAATGCTCAAAAATTGTTCTCAAGAATCACGAGCCTGTTCGGCGCAAAAGACAAGCCTGCACAGCAGGCTCCTGAAATGGAAATGAAGGCTGGGGAGCTTCCGGACATTAAGAGCCTGGAGCATGCCGAAGTGCTTCTCCCTGAGCCGCCTTTATTTGAAGAGCAGAAACAGGCTCCTTCATTCAGGGCAGGAGCGCAGAGGGTGGTGGAAATCAGGGATACACCTGCAGAAAAAATTCCTGAAAGGCAATCACCTGTTGTATCAGGACAGGTTCCAATAGAAAGCATTGTAGTCAATACAGGGATTCCAGCCCCCTGGCAGAAAGCACCCAGGCCGGTTACCTGGCAACCAGAGAAAGCAGTCAGTGCCAATAGGCCGGAAAAGCCAATGGCTGTCCAGCAGAAAAAAACCATTGATGAGCAAATCAGGGATGCGCAGGCGCTGCTTGAGAAAGGCAGGCTGGAGGAATGCAAGCAGGTGTGCGACCGGCTGGAGGCAGCACTCAAGAAGGCGAAAGGCAGGCAGAACCGCATATTCCTGTACGAGCTGCGCGCCCTTGATACAGAGCTGAAACTGGCCTCAATATAGGCTTAGAGCATTCTGGAGTGATAACAAAATTTTTTAAAAGCAGGAGCATGCCCAGTTCATGGGGTGGTTGTCTGCTAAATGGCGAAAAGGCAACAGGGGGGCAATATTATCGGGAATTTCTTGAAGACAGTTTCCGCTAACCTGACTAAAGGAGAGGCTGCTGGTGTGCATGCAGCAACTTTCCGGGGAGTGGCCTCACAGCTGAAGCGCGAGGCAGACGTCCTTAAGCGCACAGAGCAGAACATCAAGCAGAAATACAGTTAAGATTGAGAAAAAAATCAGGGAACTCCTTTCCAAGGATAGTATGCTGCAGAAGCAGGAAGCCTCGATAAGCGCACAGAGAAAGGAATTCGAAAGGCTTGAAGAGATAATGGAGAGCAAGGCTGCTTCTCTCAATGCAGAATCCAGGGATTTGAAAGAAGGGCAGACAAGGCTTGTCAGGAAGGATATCGAGCTTGAGCGACGGCAGAACAGGCTTGAATCCATGCAGGGCCGGCTCAGCAAGAGGCATAGTGAGATTATCGAAAAGGAAGCGGCATTGAAAAAGGAATCAAAAAAGTGCAGAGCGCATTCCTGGCAGAGGAAGGGAAATTCACAAGGCATGAAAAGGATGTCAGGGCCGGGCTGGCAGAGGCGCTGAAGAAGCAGGAAGCCATCAGGGCAGAGCTGAGGAAAAAGCAGAGCATAGTTGACGATCTTGAGAGGCAGTTAAAGAAGACAAAAGCTGAACTGAGCCAGGAAGAGCAAAAGATAGCAGGCATGAAGGCGGATTACGGGAAAAAAAACCAGGCTGTACTTGAGGATGAAAAAAGAGTGAAGCAACTGGCAAAAGATATTGTCAAAGAGCAGGAGCAGCTGCATGCCCAGAGGAAGGAGCACCAGGCCGAGCGCGACAGCTTCAGGGAAGAGATAAAGAAGGCCAGGGAAGACTTGGGGAAGATGGGCCCGATGCTGGCTGCCAAAGAGAGACATCTGAGAAGCCTGGAAAAGCAGGAGGAAGAGCTGAATGAAACCATCAGGAGCCTGCATGGGCATGCCGAGCGGCAAAAGCAGGAAATCGGCAGGCTTGCTGAGAAGAGCAATTTCATTGAGAAGCATGTCAGGGAGAGGGCTGAACTGCTGGCCAGAAAGGAGGGGGAGCTGACGCATGTAATGCAGCAACTGAAGGAGGCCGGGAAAGATGCTGCGAAGACCAAAAGCCAGTGGGAATCCAATGTTCTCAGGCGCACCAGGGAGATCAAGGAGCTTATCGAGGGGAAGCTGGATGATGCAAAAGAGCAGACAAGGCATCACAACCTCGGAGAAGCCGCGCAGCTGTACGATGAGATATCAGGACTTTACGAGAAGCTTTCCCACAAGGACAAGTCTGATGTGCACAAGAGGATTTTTGCCCTGAAGGAAGAGATAGAACTTGAGGCAAGGGCCTAGATTTCTATAATATTAAGCCGGCTGTCAACTTTGAACCTGACGTCAAAAAACTTCTCCAGAACATAGATGTTGGACAGGCAGTGCCCGGATATCCTGGCTGCATGGATTTTTCCTGAGCCTATGAATGCCATATAAGGCAAAATCTGGTCTGCGAGATACCTGTCGGCAAATGCCCCTGTAGCGAAATCCTCTGCCAGGCCTTCGCCGGCTTCCTGGCCCACCTGCTCGGCTCTTTTTGACCTCTCTCCAAGTGCATCATTCCCCAGCCTGAGGGTTCTTTCAGATTTGTCGTCGAAATACTGCAGCCAGACTGTTATCCCGCTGCCCGTGGAGAGCGTATCCGAGTACTCTGAATCTGTTTTTACAGGGAGGTTCAGCCCTGACAAGGAATGCTTTGCAGCCCTTGCCTGCCTTTCGGCAACCGAGTTTTTCTGCAAATCAGAAGAGGCATGAGACACTCCCCTTATTTGCACAGGCTTCACAGGGCCTGTAAGAGAAATCATATGCTTTGACCTGAGGCATTCCCTAAGCGCTTCTGTATTTTCAAAATCCGTAATTGGGTAGCGCGGCTTTAGCTTCAGCTCAAGCTCTCCTCCTCCCTTGGGGTAATAGCCCCGCCTTATGAGAGTTGCCTTTGCCTCGGCCAGAACAGCCAGGTTCGGCAGGAAAACATTAAGGAAATAATCCATGCTGGGGGAAAATGCCACGTCAGTGCCTCCGTGGAGCTTAAGGCGGACAGGCCTTGGAGAAAACATCAGAGGCAGCAGTATGGATTGTGTGAGAAGGGTTATTGAGCCGGCAGTGCCCATGTCTATATTCAGGTTTTTGGGGGAGAACTGCCTTGGCACGAACTCAAGCTTGGTTGAACCAAGAGCACATCCATCAACGAATGCACTGGAGATTTCCTGGGCAGCGTTAACGCCATGAAGATGCTGCGGCTTCAGCCCGGGGTTTGGCCTGTTCTTCCTGATGTCTGTTATTCTGAAAGGCTTCTGGCTCAGGACACTGGCTGCAAGTGCCACCCTTAGGATGGCTCCGCCCCCTTCTCCATAGCTTCCATCGAGCTCTATCATCGCACTATGGGATATTAGCTCATATAAAAGAGTAATGCATGCTCATCTGAAATGCCTGAAAATCCAGAATAGGAGGGCAAGGATGATGCTGGCAGCTATTGAAGTCCCAAGAGGGAAATAAAACCTGAAATTCCCTTTTTCTATAGCGATATCGCCGGGAAGCCTGACTAGTCCGATGCTTTTTCCTGCATAGGCCCATACAAGCCCGGTAACTATAAGAAAGGCTCCTGCAATTACCAGCATCTGGGCAAGAGGTTCCATAAGGGATATGCTGCTGCAATTATTATTTAAATGTTGGGAGAAAAGGTTTAAAAACGCACGCTCCCTCCAACTGAAGGGGGTTGGAAAACGGAAAAACAATTGCTCATAGTGGGTTTTGATCCCGGAACCACAAGCGGGTATGCGGCACTGAATCTCGATGGTGAGCTTGTCAGGATTTCCTCCGGAAAAGAGCTCACGGTAAGCAGCCTGATTTCGGAGCTTACAGGGCTGGGGAGGGTTGTGGTGATAGGGACGGATAAAAAGAGGGTGCCAAGCCATGTCAGGGAACTCGCTACAAAGCTCGGGGCCAGGATTGTAAGCCCGGATGAGGACTTGAGCCGGGCTGAAAAAAGGGATTCCGGAATTGAGGAGGCAAAGAACAAGCACGAGACAGATGCGCTTGCAAGTGCGTTAATGGCTTACAATTCTGTTAAGGGCGTGATACATAAGACCAGGGAGCTTTTTGAAGGAAAGCAGCAAATGCAAAGGGCTATGACCCTGGCATTAACCCGGGAGAACCAGAACCTGCGCATCCTTGCTGACAAATTCTTGGAAAAAACCGAAAGCATGAATGCTGAGGGGAAGCGGAAGAAAACCATAAATGAGATAAGCGGACTCAAGGAAAAATACATAGCCCTGAAGCAGGAGAACTCACGGCTCAAGGCTGAGCAGAATAAGCTGAAAAGAAAGGTAAGCAAGCTGAAGAATGCCAACTATAAGCTAAGGAGCAGGGACTGGGAGAAAGATGTGGATGCGAAGGCAAGAAAAAAACTTATGCACCTGGAAGGAGCAAGGAAATTCCTTGAGCAGAAAATTTACCATAGGGAGAAACAGATTTCTGAACTGCAGGGAAGGGTTACAGGATTGAAGGATGTGCTGGCAAGAGCCAGCAGCCATGCTATGATGAAGAGATTCAAGGATTTTTCCAGCCAGGAATTCAGGAAAAGCAGAGTTCAGAATGGAGACCTGATATTCGTGGACAACCCCAATGTGTACAGCGAGGAGGTTGTTGCCCATTTAAACAAGTCAGCCCGGCTGATAATGGTCGGGCAGCCGGCACTTGCCAAAATAAGGGCCAGGCTTGATATCCCTGTGCTCAGCAGCAACGGCATCAATATAGAGTTCATTGATGACTTTGCGGTAATAAGCAAAGAAGAGCTGGAGCAGGCAAGGAAGAGCCATGAATTGCTGAGCCGGATAGTGCTGGATTACCAGAAATCCCGCACCTAAAGATTTATATAGAGCTATAGATTGCTTTTTCTGCATGATTGTCGACGAGCTTAGAGAGGTATTGCTTGCTGAAAGTGATCCTTTCACAGACATAATCGGCCAGGAGGACACGAAAGAGCAGGTGAGGTCTGCCCTGCTGGCCAAGAAGAACATCATCATAGTCGGAAGCCCGGGCATCGGCAAGACAACCCTCGCCAGGAATGTTGCGAAGCT
>JAGVYJ010000061.1:0-2070 GCA_018303315.1 Candidatus Woesearchaeota archaeon
ATCTGCAACACCGAAGGTTACATTGTAAGTGCCTGCCTGGAGGAAGCTTGGCGTCCAGGAGAACTGTTTTGTTCCGGCGTCGAATCCTGCCCCGCTCGGCAGGTCAAACGCGAAATATGTTAAAGTATCATTGTCAGGGTCTGATGCAGCAACAGTGAATTGGAGCAGCTGGTACTCGTTCACACTCTTGTCGGCAATTGCCGTTATGCTCGGCGCCCTGTTGACATTCGTGACAGTCACGCCCCATGTGTGTTGTTCAGAGGCTGAGAGATTGCTGGCAAGGGCAGTAACATTATGGCTTCCAGAGCTGCTGTAATCAGGGACATAGGTATAGCTGTCCGTGCCTTGGCTTTGCTGCGAACCGTCAATTATCCAGTAAGTTGTGAGGTTTGAATGTGCCCTGGTGACTGTAAAGAGCTGGCTGCCCTCTTCGGTTATTGTCACGTCAGAAGCTGGCGTGTAACCGGTTATCAGCGGCCAGGCAACAGCTGCTTTTGTCAGGGAGAATATCAGCACTATCCAGAGCAGGCTTCTGATGCCTTTGGCAAGTGTGGGGTTCATTTTTTCTTGAACCTCTCCAGGATTTCCTTATTATGCTCTATGGCAGCTTTCACAGCCTGCTCTATGAATTCATTGAGAGTTATGTCTTTTAGAACAGCCAGCACCTTGGCCTCAGTATGCGTCTGGTCCTTCAGCAGTATGTTGACGCGCTTGCCCATTCAGGTCTGCCCCAAAGGTTCCATGTTTGTTTTAAGCCGTTATTATTTTTATAATATAAATACTTTTCGTATTATTTATAAGTTTCATTAGTTTTATTACTTAAGCGTATCTTATTAAATCTTTCGACTAAATAATTTATTTACTATATTGATAATAATTGTTAGGTGTTTGTTGGCAGCCGCTCAGGCGCAGGCGCCAGTAACAGTATCAAATCAGAAAAAGACTATATATTTTCTATATTGAAATTATTTAACCATAAAGCATAAAAGCCTGACCTTCTTGCCTATCCAGATGTTCATAGGCCTTACAGGCACCTTTGCATCGGGAAAGGGAGAGATTGCCAGCTATCTCAAGAAAAACCATAGCTTCAGCTATTTTTCCCTTTCTGACGAGCTCCGCTCCTTTATGCATCAGCAGGGCATCCCTTTATCAAGGGAGAACATGCAGAAATACGGAAGGCAGCTGAGGCAGAAAGAGGGCAGGGCAGCCCTGGCTGAAAGGATATTGCCAAAGCTCACCAGCCTGCATCATGCGGTTATCGATTCCATACGGCTTCCTGAGGAGGCAGAGGCACTTAGGAAAAACCTTAAACCTTTTTACCTGATTTCAGTCGATGCCCCGATTACATTGAGATTTGAGCGCGCCAAACTGAGAAAAAGAATAGACGACAACCTTACCCTTCCTGAATTTGCTCATCTGGAAAGCCTTGAAATGGAAGGAGATGACCTTAACATAAAGGCGGTCATGGACAAGGCTGACTTCCGGGTAATCAATGACCATAAGCTGGCAGAGCTGCACAAGCAGGTAAGGCTGATACTTGCAGCTGCGGGGAAAGATAAATAAATACTGCCTTGTTCCATGGACAAACAATGGCAGACTGTGTTTTCTGCATGATAAGGGACAATAAGATTCCAGGCACAAGGGTATTTGAGGACAGCAAAGTGCTTGCTTTCCTCGATATAGGGCCGGTCAACAAAGGCCACACCCTTGTTATCCCGAAAGAGCATTATGAAACCCTGCTTGATATTCCTGATGGGCTTCTGGAGCATCTTGTCGTCACCACCAAAAAAATAGCCCGGGCTGCCATGAAGGCTGTGGACGGTAAGGGTGTTAACGTCATGATAAGCAGCTACAGGGCAGCCGGCCAGCTTGTGCCCCATGCCCATTTCCATGTCATTCCCAGGCATGATGGGGATGGCTTCCGGCACTGGCCCCAGGGCAGGTATGAAAGCCAGGAAGAAGCTCAGAAATGTGCAGCGAAAATTTCAGCTAATCTTTAAGAAGCATATCCCCTCTCAAAGTATTCCTGCTCTGCGCCGATTTTGTCCAGGTCGTATTTCCTGTTCTCTA
>JAGVYJ010000061.1:2122-6130 GCA_018303315.1 Candidatus Woesearchaeota archaeon
CTATGACGCTCCTTGCCGCAAGTATTCCCATTTCCAGGGAGTGGTCCTGGTTGGTGTACCTGAACCTTCCGGGCCTTCCGATATATACCAGGTTTGAGAATCTGTCCAGGTAATCCTTCATCACAGCCAGATGGTTTTTGTAATCCAGGTCGTACACCGGGTAGACATTCCTTTTCCTGATGCGATAAACCTCAATAACCTCTTCCCGCCTGAGAAGGCCAAGCCTGTCAAGCCATGTTATAGTCTCGTCAAACAGCCTCTCCTTTGTCTTGTTCCAGGTCTCATCCCCTTCCCAGCAGAAAAACTCCACAAACAATGATGTCTTGCCTTCCGGGCTCATTTTTTTAGAGAAGTTGCGCATCTCAGAAATTCTCCCAAAAGGCACTTCCTTGTCAGGGAAATATATCCACTGGTCCCTGCTTACTGAAGGCTTGTTGACTGTTATGAACAGGTATACCTGTGACCTGTATCTCAGCTTCTTCGCTGCCTGCATCACTTCATCAGGAGGCGCTGGCTTCAGGAGGCGCAGCAGTTCCGTAATGGGTATTGATGAAATGAGCTTCTCCGGCGGGAGTTTTTCCCCTTTCTTCAGGATAACTTCCCTGATTTCACTGCCATCATGTATTATCGTTACCGGCTCGTTCTCCAGCAGTACGGGATTTTTCTCCTTTATCCTCTCCATTATGGTCTCATATATCGTCCCGGTTCCCATGTCCGGATAATAGAACTGGTCCACAAGGGTTTTAGGCCCCTTTTTCTTGAAGAGGGTGTTCATTATCAGGCTTCTCACGCTCAGGCCTTTAATTCGCTGCTGCGCCCAGTCTACTGACAGCTGGGTGCATGAAAGCCCCCACGCCTTTTCAGTGTAGTTGAGCACGTTCAGTTCAGCAAGGCCCCGGCCGAATGAATTCACTGCATATTCCTCAAAATTCCGGGGCTGCCGCTTCAGCACATTCAATTTCTGTACAAGCATGTCGAGCATGAACTTTCCTGCTGTGAACACTCCTATGTTGCCGAGGGCATTCTTCCACTGTACAGGATACATGTAGAATTTCCCTTGGATGTAGAACCTCGTAAACCTGTCAACCTTTATCCATTTTTCGCCGAGAAGATTCTCGATGAACGAGTATAAATACCTGTTCTGGCTGTAGAACCTGTGCGGGCCGTTATCTGTTCTAAATTCGCCAAAGCGGTAAGTCTTGGCAAGCCCGCCAACCTGCCTGTCTTTCTCCACTATTGTGAAAGACCTGCCTTCCTTGTACAGCTCCATCGCACAGGCCATGCCGGCAGGCCCTGCCCCGAGAATCAATATATCTTTGCTGCCCATCCTCGCCTCATCCTTTGCGTTACATGAGGGTGTTTTTTAAATTTATCCCAATCCAAATCAAAAATCTTTATAAATGAAGCAGAAAGCCGGATAACCAGTGCCGCCGTAGCATAGCCTGGTTATTGCGCTAGACTCATAATCAGTGAGTGATGAGGCAAATGCCTGTGATTGGTCACTGGAGGCGCAATCTAGAGGTCGCGGGCTCGAATCCCGCCGGCGGCATTCATTTTCTTGCCGTGGGACTTTTTGCCAGACATTAAATAGGAATTGAGCTTTTTGAAAACCTTCTCCGTGTTTTCCCTGGCAGGCAGGTCCTCCACTTCAACCAGAATATCCGCATGGCTGAATATAGGAAGTCTCTCTTCATATAGCTGTACAATCTCTTTTTCAGAACGGCTAGAGAGCAAAGGCCTGCTTGAACTTTTATTATGCATCCTGCTCAGGATGAGCTCTAACCGGGCCTTAAGGCCGATTATTATGCAGCTTTTCTTCAGGATGTCGACATTTCTTTTGAAGGTTGGGGCTCCGCCACCCACTGAAATTACCAAATTATTCCTTTTTCCGAGCTGTTCAAGCTTCTCATGCTCAAGTTCCCGGAAATACTCTTCGCCTTTTTCTTGGAATATTCCGGATATGTCCATACCCTGCTCTTTTTCTATTTCTTCGTCCACATCCACGAATTCCCGGCCTAATAGGACTGCGAGCTCTCTTCCAATCTTTGACTTGCCTGAATAGGAAAACCCTATCAGTGCTATATTTGATTTCATGGGATGCATGAAAGGCAGATGCTTTTTAATATTTATGCATAGAAAATGTTTTAAATACCGGCATCAACTTGCAGATTATGATAACAGCCAACACAAGGCTGCTCGGCGTATTCGGCAATCCTGTCAGCCAAAGCCTGAGCCCTTTGATTCATAATGCGGCAATTGCCAGGGCAGGATTTGACGCTGTCTACCTGGCCTTCAAAACAGAGTCAGCAAATCAGGCAACAGAGTCGATAAGGGCGATGGGCATGGCAGGCGCTAACATAACCATTCCCTTTAAGGTATCAATCATCAACTCCATGGACAAGCTTCATGTTACTGCCCGGCAAATCGGGGCAGTGAACACAATTGTGAACAATAAAGGCATTCTCACCGGCTATAACACCGATGCTTCCGGAGCAATTATGGCATTGAAGCAGCGCACAAAGATTAAGGGAAAGCATGCAGTTGTGCTTGGCGCCGGCGGGGCAGCAAGGGCCGTAACCTATGGTCTGATACAGGAAGGTGCAATGGTCACAGTTGCCAACAGGACGGTTTCCAGGGCAAAGGCCCTTGCAAGGCATTTTTCCTGCGATTTCGTGCCTCTTGCCAGGGCAGGTTCTCTTGCAGCGGATATACTCATCAACACAACCTCTGTAGGCATGGGCACGAATAAGGCCCCCATAAAGCTCAGGCACAGGTATGATGTTGTGTTCGACATTGTTTACAAGCCAAAAACAACCGAATTGCTCAGGCAGGCAGCGCGGAAAGGAGCTGCAACAATTCCAGGACTTGACATGCTTGTATACCAGGCTGCTGAGAGCTTCAGGCTGTGGTTTGGAAAGGAGCCTGATGTGAGACTGATGAAAGCTGTTGCAGCCAGGCATTCACAATGACACTCTATTACGCAACTACTAACAAAAATAAATTCAGGGAAGCCAGGCAGATACTTGGCATAGCGATAAAGCAGGCCAGTATTGCATTGGATGAGCTGCAGGGCTCAGGGACTCTTATAGTGGAGCACAAGGCCCGGCAGGCATACCTGAAGTTGCGCCAGCCGGTCTTCGTGGAGGATGTGGAGTTTTACATCGAGGGACTTAACGGTTTGCCAGGGCCTTATATCAAGCATTTCCTCGCTGCTCTTCAGCCGGCAGGGCTTTACGCACTTGCCAGCCCTACACGGAAATTAAATGCCAGGGCGGTTTCCAGGGTAGGTTACTGCAGTTCCGGGAATAAAGTGAGAATCTTCACAGGACAAGTTTCTGGCAGGATTGTGAAGCCGGCAGGAAGACATGGTTTTGGCTTCGATCACATTTTTGTGCCTGAAGGCAGCAGCAAGACCTGGGCCCAGCTCAGGCCTGAAGACAAGAATGCAATCTCGCACAGGGCAAGATCCCTGGCCAGGCTGAGACATTTTCTCCGAATGAACAAAAGCTTTAAATAGTACTTTCCTTCAGAGCAATCTGGGCAATTTCTAATAAGCTTAGGGATTAGAGGCACGTGTGTATGGATAAGAGACTAATCTTCGTATCAGGCATTTTATTTGCTGTTTTAGTGCTTGTCCCGCAGGCCAGTGCAGGAACAATAATCTCGAATTCCGCAGACTGGCGGGATGTCTATTCAACCATTATTTTTTCGAAGCTCACAGGAAATGCTTCATATTTTCTTGTCGGTCCGGCCCATGCCCAGATACTTCCCTATTCTTTGTCTTCTTCTGACAACATAGAAATTATATCATCTGCAGATAATCCATTTGCCATAGGGTATGATACAACTTTGTCCCTTCTGGGATTCTCAAGAGTGAGGGAATCAGAATACAGGGGCGTTAATCTGGAGCTGGCCAAACGACTGCCGGAGAAAGTGACCAACTTCATAATTATCGATGATTCCTATGGATACAATGCCATATCAGTAGGCCCGTATGGCGTGGTTAAG
>JAGVYJ010000062.1:0-4914 GCA_018303315.1 Candidatus Woesearchaeota archaeon
AGGGCTCTGCCGGGGTTTGGGACAAGGTGCATGACGGTTAGGCATATAACCACATCAAAGCTTTTGTCAGCAAAAGGCAGCTTTTGGGCTACTGCCTGCATCACCTTGAAAGAAGCCCTAGAAGCCAGCTCCCTTGAGGGCTCCACCCCGGTCAGCATGCACGGAAACAGTTTTGTGGCTGCCCCTGTACCGCAGCCAACGTCAAGCAGCTCCCAGTCTGGCCTGAAATCAAGGTGCTTGAGGATAATCCGTGCCTTCCTTTGCTGTTCCTCAGAGTGCAGCCTGTCGTAGCCAGGAGCGATAACATCATAGTAACTGTCCTCAGGAGGGATCTGGTGTGGCATAGTCAGAGAGGTTGTATGCTGTCTCAAGCACCCTGCTTGAGTCGAGCCTGAAGGGATAGCTTGGCTCATTTGAGATACCGGTGACACGGTAAAGTATGCCTGAAGTGTAGCAGCCGCCGCCGAAGAAAGCGCAGTCAGCATAGCTTTCGTTGGTATGGCCAACTTCAGCTATCACGTCTGCATCTATAAGTGACTCAACGCCGCAGCAGCTGGAGTTGTCAGCAAGGCCGCCAGTATAGAACCTGCCAAGGAAGGTAGGGCTCTGAGGCAGATATCTGTATTTCTTCTTTGCTATGAAATCCTGGGTGGTAGCCAGGTTCCAGTTTGTCTGGTTTGCTGCCTTGAAAGTCCTTGAGACCCTGCCGTTGGTGCTCAGCAGATAGTTTGGGTCGGTAAGATTGTCAAAGGTCAGCAGTGCTGTGAAGCGCGTGCTGCGTGTGATGACAACAGAACTTGCATTTACCTTGAAACCCAGGGAAATGTTGACAGCTGCGGAATAGGGCCCTGTGCTGTTGTCCTGAAATACGGCTGCACGCAGGGGGGTGCTGTAATTGAATGTTGTGGGGAGGTTAAGGAAGGAGGCAGATAGATTCTCCAGTCGGGCCAGGTCGTATATCAGGGTGTTGTTGGTCATAATCCTGCGCTGGTTCAATACGTCAATATCCTGGCCTTGGTAGGTGCCATAAAGCATCACCTCCTCGAAAGCCTGGGAAAAGGCATCCTCGTCGGCAAAAGGCACCTGGGTGATATTAATTCTGACCGCAAGCGCTTCCAAGGCCAGGTATGCCGATTCGCTTATGGACTGGGGGATGTAGCCGGATTCCAGATACTGAACATGCTCATTAAGAGTCACGAAATCCTGGGTTGTGAAGGAAATAACAATCAGCGTTACAAATAGAAGCGAAATTAAGGTGAAGAATATTCCCTTTTTTTTTATTGCCATACCAGAACCTCAGCCGGGTAAGGGCCCCAGAATTGGGTGTTGTCGATGCTGCCGGAGATGATTCGCTTTGAGCTCACTATAAGCTCTGCATCCTCAAGGGCTGTTGTATTGAAGCGATAGATGCTGGCATTGTTTATCCTGATTTCGAAGTTGAACTCCCGGGGGAATATGCCCTCTGTGAGATTGTACACCATCAGAGAATTGTAGCTGTTGTATTTCTGATCAGACAGACCCCTGAAGTAGAACTCTCCGAAAAGGGTCAAAGGAGAGAGCCCGGCATTGGTAATTATGCCTGTGTTGGTCAGGTTGGAAAACACAGGGTTGTTGATGTCCTTTACCTTTGTTGAAACAAGGCTGTTGGCAAGGTCCTGGGCAAGGAGAACCGACTGGGCAGTAAAGGGCCTTGATGATACCAGCAAAAGGACGATGAACACCCCGGTCATTATAACACCGATAGCTATAAAGGCGTCCAGTGTAAAAAAGTACCCTCTTTTTCCCATAGCGCAAATGACAGAAAGAGTGTATAAATAGTTTTCTTTAATTGCCGACAGTAAGGAGCGGAAGCAGCGCCCTGACAGGGCACTGGAGGTTAACTGATTTCTCCTGGACCAGGCGGTAGAGCTCTATGAGCTTCGGGTTCAGCTGGAATGACTTCTCCCCGGGGATTGTCCTGTTTCTGTGTATGAGCACATTCTTCATGGCAAGCTTGTTCAGGTGATACAATGCCTGCCTGTGAAGCCTCATCTTAATGCGCTGGGAATTGGTTCTGGACTTCCTGTCAGGAAATGAAGTGTATGGCTTCTGGAATTCGAAAGAAAAGACTGCTTCCACTATTTCGCCGGTCGCAAACCGATGGTGAGGGCTATGCAGAAACTCCCTCAATATTCGGGCCTCCAGCTCATTCATCAGAAAACCGGAAGTCAGAAGGTTTATTTAAATGTTATCATTAAAAAGGGATAACAGACCGGAAATCTTCCGGATTACTGCACGGCAAGAAAAATATCCTCTGCATGGATGGTTTTCCTTCCTGAATGCCTCGCGAGCTCAAAGGCTTTCTTCGCAATCTCTATGCCTTTCTCCTCAATCACCCTCGAGAACTCTGAGGCAGCAGGCTCGCTCACCCTCTTCGCTCCTGCATCAAGCAGCATCCTTGCCAGAGGCGCCTTCGGAATTATGGTTGTGTTCTTGGGCATGAGCACGTTAATTATCTGTTTGTATAAAAATTTAGTGGTTCTTGAAAAAATCGGAAATTTCCATTGACATCCTTCTGATGAATAATGCTGCAATGCCCTAAAGAAAAGGCAGACGAAACATCGTGCGAAGGAGAGTCAAGCCCTAACTGTAAAGAAGCGGGGTCTGGTCTAGGATCTTCCACTCAGTCGTACTTCAATTGGATGTCAAAGGTTAGATCTTTCTTGACAATCAGGGAGAACGATGACCAAATCTCCTCACCGGAAGATTTCAGACTATCAAACCAATCCACAGCAGTAAGAGACATGCCGTCTGACGTTTCAACGCTTATCTTATCTTGCTTGCTGATGATGTAGAATTCAAAGTCAAACACGCCGTCATCCACAAGGCTCACGTTCAGCTCGAGGGTGTCCCATACGTGGCCCTCAGCAGCCCATACCATTTCCCTGGCAATTTCCTCTACTGGCTTGCCAAAACCGCTAACCAGAGAGTCGTCTTGGTCCTTGCTGCTCCTTCTTTTCTTTATCATGGTGTTTAATTTAAATCGTGGTATATTTAAAAAATTATTCAATTTTTCCGATTAAATCTGGCTGCATTTACCCATTCAATAAAATGTCTTCTGTGGTTGACAGAGCGACACCACCACTCGAGGTCACCAGCACCGTCTCTTCTACTGAACCGCCATTGGGAATGGTTATTCTTGGTTCTATAACACATTTGATTGTACGCGGATATGAGCTAACTTTCTGTTTTTACGGCTTAGCGATGCCCAGGGTTGCCATAATAAATGTCAACATTAACAATTAATTCCAAAGAAATGACAATGAAATTAATGATAACACTGACAAAAGAAAGCTGTAAAAAAAAATGCTCTTAAAATCCCTTCGTCGAGGATCTTAATCGGCCTGCAAATAAAAAATTCTTGGGAAATGTGAAAATAGAGTTAATTTTTTATATTGGGGAGTTTGTTTGATTAATAAAGTGAGCCTTGTCAAGCTGTTGTCGTCGAAGCCGGATGTTGTAGAGGACACTGCCGGCAGCAGAAAAGAGATACAGAAGTGCATAGACAGGCATGGTCATCTGCCTGAGCACAACTATTTCTATTATGAATACATGAAAGCCGATGCCACTGTCAACAGGTTCCTGAAATTTGGGAGCGAAGGCGTTCTGGCCAATTTTGATCCAAGGGTGGCGGCATGGGAGTTTATCACAGAGCCCCTGACCGAGCCTCAAAACAAGCTAAGGGTGATGCTCGAGGCCATTGCCTTTTGCTTTTCCAGTGGGGCTGAAAAGGTCAAAGTGGAGCTGTCGCATGACTTCAAAAAGAAGTTTCTTGATAGTCTTCCTGATTATTTAAGGGCATGCAGGGACAGCCATGTACTAATCTGGCCGGTGTTCAGGATGGCCGAATGGGATGGCGACGAGCTTTCCGGCAACAGATGGAAAAAGCTCAGGCATTCGAAGAACAGCCTGGAAAGAATGGGCAAAATAGATGTCACCCCGTGCACAGAAATAAGGCAGGAAAAACTCAAGGAACTTGTGGCAGAATGGAAAAGGAGCAGGACACCCAATGACAGGGCCAATGCCAGATATTACCTGAGGCTCATTGATAGCAATTTCGCCGGAATGGATTCAACAAGAAGCGTGCTGGTGGATGGACAGCCATGCTCGATTACCGGCGGCTGGAAAATTCCAAATACGCCTGACTATTATTCGGAGACCGGGCTTCACAATTACAAGTATGACACTCTTGGCGATTATGCCAACTGGGATGACCTGGTTGCTTTGAAGAAGCGAGGCTTTCAGAAAGTGGACTTTGGCGGGAGCGATAAAAGGCTTTACGCCTTCAAGAAAAAGCTGAATCCCAGCGACAGCTACAAGACGCACATTTTCACAATTGTAAGAAAGCACACTATCTGAATCGTTCAAGCCTTTCTACAGGTACAGGACATGCTTCTGTCAGTTTTCTGATAAGGTCTTTATTGGGGCCAAGCCCTTTCCAGTCAAGCAGGACCATTTCCGGCCGGGGGATTGTCCTGTCTATGGCCTGCTGCAAAAGCTCTTTGGTCAGCCCGGAAATGCTGTGCTTCGGGCATGCATGGCCTACGGCATATTCAGTGTGCTCCAGTTTAGCTGTAAAATTAGGCAGGTAATGCGGGCCGCCTAATGCAACTATTGTCTTTCCTTCTCTAACGGGATTTGTAAGTATTTTGAGCAATGTTTCTGCCATGGTTCTGCCAAGCTCAGGATTTGGCCAATGTTCCTCATTGGAGCCTATTTCGGCAAAGAAAGCTGGTTTGTCAAGATATGGGCCGTGATGGGTTGCTTCCTGGGCTATGTCGTAGTTTCCAGTGTTAGTCTCCTCAAGCTCCTTCAGCAGGGCCTTAACATACAAAGCAGGTCCCTGTACAAGAGCCTTTTCCCTGCCGCCAAGCT
>JAGVYJ010000062.1:4926-5606 GCA_018303315.1 Candidatus Woesearchaeota archaeon
TCAGCCCTGCCCCAGTTGCCTATTATATGGGAAGTGAAACCCTGCCTTCCCTCCTCTGCCCTGTGCTTTGAGACAAAGACAAACAGGTCAGCCCTTATTTGCTTATCCAGGTTCTCAGCAAGGATGTGCTTTTGGCCTATTGTATATAGCCTTATATTATTCCCAGGCAAAGTGTAGACAGGATTATCCTGGAAAGTGCCTTGTTCCTGCCATTCAGCAGAAT
Organism: Candidatus Woesearchaeota archaeon; assembly: GCA_018303315.1. GTDB lineage: Archaea > Nanobdellota > Nanobdellia > Woesearchaeales > JAGVYJ01 > JAGVYJ01. Next base: position 5,150 of record JAGVYJ010000062.1, read on the forward strand.
CAAGCAGGGCATGCCTTATATTCATGGAAGCTGTATCTGCTTTCGAAGAGATTATTGCTATGTTCACAGGTAATTATCAGAATTCTGTTCAATTTATAGTTTCCGGTAAAATTTATTCAGAAGGCTTTGGCTTGGAAGCTCGCAGAGTTCTAAAAGCAACAATACCCAATTCTTCAGCAACTTTGATAAGCCGATTCCGTAAATAATTTTCCCTGCTTTGAAAATCTGGTGGGTCATTAATCACATAGCTTAATACACTTTCTGTGCCGTATGGTTTTATTACAGTTCTTTTATTTCTTGTCACAATATAGGCTAAGAATTGTGGATTTTCTTTCATCTCTACTAGATAATGATACCTATCATCAATTGATACCTCTGGACTTCCGGATGGATGTGTGTGCCACTCTATTGAGCCATACCTTGGGTTTTGCCTGAGGAATTTGTCAATGACTGACTG
>JAGVYJ010000059.1 GCA_018303315.1 Candidatus Woesearchaeota archaeon
ACTTTAGCATCCTTTTCAAGCTTCTCAAGTGCTGAGGCAAGGCCATGAGAATTTTTCAGCATGCCTGCCCCGGAGTTGTCTGCAAGATATTCCCTTGATCTCGATATCGCGAACTGGATTAGCATCGCAATTATGGGCGTTATTATCGATATCGCCAGGAGCTGAAACAGGCTGTTCCCGTTCCTGTCCCTGTCCCCGAAAATGGCTGCAAACCTTGCCATGAAAGCCAGATATGAAATGACGCCTGCTATTGTTGCTGCAATTGTTGAAACCAGCACATCCCTGTTCTTGACATGCGAAACCTCGTGTGCTATAACCCCCTTCAGCTCGTTATCAGTCAGAAGCTTGAGTATTCCTTCTGTAGCAGCGACAGCAGCATGCTTGGGGCTCCTGCCGGTTGCAAAGGCGTTGCTCTGCTCGGACGGAATGATATAGACCTTGGGCATCGGGATGCCTGCAATCTCGCTGACTTCCTTGACAGTTTTGTAAAGCTTGGAATGCTTGTCCTTGACTTCCCTGGCCCTGTACATGGCCAGGACCACCTTGTCGGAAAACCAGTAAGAGCCCAGGTTCATCAAGAGGGAGAATATTAATGCAATCAGCAAACCATTCTGCCCGCCCAGGAGTCCTCCGACTAGAAGCAGAAGCCCTGTCAGGGCGCCAAGCAGTATTACAGTTTTCAGCTGGTTGGGTATCATAGTGACTCCGAGAACCCATAGTTAGCAGCCAGATATATTTAAGCCTTGTGAAAGGTAAATTTAAAATAGGGAAGCTTGCAAACAGGCATTATGGAATTCAGCATTTCATCATCAAGGATGCAGGAAGTCATTGACATCACTGCGAAGGTTCAGGCCATAATTGACAAAAATAAAGTACTGGAAGGGCTATGCAATGTTTTCACCCTTCATTCCACAGCTGCTGTCATAATCAGCGAGAACTACGACCCCAACATCGGAACTGACCTTCTCAATGTGCTGGACAGGCTCATTCCTCAGAAAGCAGGTTATCTCCATGACAGGATTGACAGTAACGCCCATGCCCATATCAAGTCAGCCATATTGGGCGCTGGCAAGACCCTCCCGATACAGGAAGGGAAACTCAGGCTCGGGCAGTGGCAAAGCATAATGCTGGCAGAGTTTGACGGCCCAAGGTCAAGGATGGTTCATGTTGAACTCCTGCCAAGTCCCTAGCCTGCTTTTAAAGAAAAACGGCAATATTCTTAAATCTCAAAATCCTACTATCTGCTTATAAGGGGGGATGCAAATGGAACAGCAAATTGGAAAAATCAGCCACTATTACACCAAGCTTGGCGTGGCTGTTCTTGAGATAGGCAAAGGAAGCCTGAAGACAGGAGACCAGATTCATATAAAGGGCTCGCCAAGGCAGGACAGAGCATCGGCCTGAAGGTGCCTGAGCATGTAAGGCAGCATGATGTTGTCTTTAAGGTTAAGTGACCGGCTCAGAGGGTCATCAATGGAAGTATAAATGGCGCTATTCTCCAGAAAAACACTATGCTCCAGACAAAGTGCGTGCTGACAAACAACACTGTCTTGAACAAATCCCCGCCGAAGACTATCATCATGGGCTGCATTACTGCATGATAAATCACCCAAAGTATCATGCCGGCAAGGAAAATGTTCTGCAGCGTGGCAGCATACACAGCCTGCGCGATCAGCGCTGTGATGGTATAGGCTATCTGCGCAGGAATTACCCGTTCATCCGGCCTTGCGCTTATCAGCTCTGCCATGAAATTGCCAACGTTCCCGACAATAATTCCTACAACAGGGCCATATGCAATAGCGCAAAGGACCGTTCCCGGGAAAACGAATTCCAGTCCCATCCTGTATTCAAAAAACCTCTTGTAAAACAGTGAAAGGCTGCCGAGAATTATCCATATCCCTATGATGAAGAGGTTCTTGAAGCCGCTCCCGAATATAACAAAGCCTATTATGAAAATAACTGCCAGCACGATGCCTGTCTGCCTGTTTATCCAGCCTGGCAGCACAGAGCGCTTATGAATTTTGAATTCATTCTCCTGTTTGTTCATGCTTCAACGAGAAGGCAGCTTGCTTAAAAATCTTACTTCTTTTTCACCATTGCTGCAAGTGCTCCCATTACAGCCTTAAAGGGTTCAAGGACTTAAAAAATTTACCGGCCAAGCAGCCATTTTGATCTCTGCCTGGAGATTATGGAATGCAAAGCATACATGGCCAAAGCCAGCCAGGCAGCAGCCACGAACTGCAGGCTTGCCAGGGCAGTGCTGTGGCTCTGCCCATACCAGAGGGAGTAAATGCCCGCAAGGAAAAAGAGGGTCTCAATGAAATACCTTGCCTTGCCGGAAATTTTGATAAAAATCTTCTTTTTGTCCCCTGGCACTCCCGTAAGCCCGATTACAGCTACTGCAGCCAGGCTCGCAACCCATCCAAAAACAAGCCATATGGCTCATGCTCAGCTAGGTCCATTTTTCCTATCATTGCCAAAGCCTCCGAAGGTGAATTCCCGGCATGATTCAATATCTAGTGCAAGCAACCTGGGCCGCATTGCATACGAGGTTGTAATTAAATTTTCAGGTTCTTCATAGTTTCTTATACACATTCCTTCTATGACCAATATCAATTACAGTAACTACCTGCTTAGATTTGTTCAGACGTATGATAACACGGTAATCTCCAACACGGAGTTTCCACAAATCAACACTCGCTAATTTCTCAATGTAATGAAGGGGATTCGCCTTTGTGCTCATTATTTTTTTATATATTCGCTGTGCATCCTTCCTGTCTAAAGATTCCAAATATTTCAATGATTTTTCTGTGAACTCAACAGTAAACACTCAATCACCCTTTAATGTCGAGTCTTTTGGCAACTTCCTGAGAAGAATAGACGCGTCCTGCTTTCAGGTCGTGCAGTCCTGCTTCGATGTTTTTAATATCATCATTGGATAATTCATCAGTGTGCATGGCGATGAGTTTTCCAATTATTTCATCATATGTCTCTCGCTTATAGCGTTTTAAGTCTTTTAATCTTGACACAGTTTCCTTCTTCAACTTCACCATGGTCATTGTAATTATTATCACCTTTATACTTTGGTATGACTCTGTTTATACTTTGGTATATATAAAGTTTTTGTTGCAGACTGCTGTAACCCTACACAATGCGTTACTTCACGAAGTAACGCGGAACGACTAAGCCCCGCCTACAGGATTCAAAAGCCTCCGAAGGGAATTGCACCCTCGACCTGCGGATATCTTGGCTCTTGCCTACAAGTCCGCCGCAATAGCTACTATGCTACGGAGGCACAAGCCTAAGTCTTGGGATGATATTTATAAGGTTTTTCTAAACTCATCCCACCACAAATCAGTGCATTTGCCATATCCCGCTGCCATAAGCCCACATCTGAAGCTTTCCCGGTAGTTTGAATCTGAATGCTGTAATCTTGATCTCATGTATTCCCCCAGCATCCCGCCGCCAGCTCCAAGAAAGGCCATACCTGCAAGCTGGCCGGTGATGGCTCCAACTGAGACCCCTATCATGACGCCAAAATCAACAGCCATCCTTTTTGCGTATTCAGCCGCTCTTCTTGTCCGAGAACCTGCCAGTTGCTGTTGGGCAATATACCCTGAAATATTACGGTAAGCAGATTCTCTCATGGCTTCTTTGACTTCTGCAGCATTGGGAATTTCAAGTGGGTGGCTCCTCAAAGAAACATCAATCTGTCTTTGCAATACGCCTTCCAAATCCGGGTAGGCATTGTCAGCCAGTATCGCATTTATTCCTTTTTCAACTTTTTCTGCCAGCTCAAATATCCGCTCATCAGTGTCCATGCAATGCGGGAATTGAGAAATACATAAAAAATTAACTGCATCCCATGCTGTTGCCGCAGTTAAGGCAGCGGTAGCAGCTGCCGTTCCTGATTGTGATATGGCCGCAGAGGTCGCATGGCGGGGCGTCTCCCATCATGTCGCCCAGGGCCTTGTCAATCATGCCTTCCGGCCCATCAGTGAATTCTTCCTTTACTTCAGGTATCTGCCTCGTCAGCGTGCTCTGCCTGATTTTGTCAGTCCTCTTCACAGGACTTACCGCGCTGTCAACCGGCTTGACGTGCACAAAGTCAGTCCTGCCGAGATATTCCAGGCCAAGCACCCTGAACACGAAATCAATTATGCTTGTTGATGTCCTGATGTTTGGGTGGTTGGTCATGCCATTTGGCTCGAAGCGCGTGAAGGTGAAGGTGTCCACGAACTTCTCAAGCGGAACTCCATACTGCAAGCCAAGGGAAACAGCAATGGCAAAGCAGTTCAGCACTGACCTGAATGCCGCGCCTTCCTTGTGGATGTCGATGAATATCTCCCCAAGGCCTCCGTCATCATACTCTCCTGTCCTGATGTAGAACTTGTGCCCTCCGACAGAACTCTCAAGGGTGACGCCCCTTCTCTTGATAGGCAATGACAGCTTCTCTCCCCTCTTAAGCCCTTTTGGCTCTGCCTGCTCCTTCTTCTCCTTGGAGCTTGTTGCCAGCGGCTGGCTGAGTTTGCTCCCATCCCTGTAGAGGGCAACCGCCTTAAGGCCGAGCTGCCAGCCCTGCATGTAGGCATCCTTTATCTCGTTAACAGTAATCTCATTCGGCATGTTTATTGTCTTTGATATCGCACCTGTGATGAAAGGCTGCGCTGCAGCCATCATCCTTATATGCCCCATGTGGTGGATAAACCTCTTGCCGTCGCCGCACTTGTTTGCGCAGTCAAACACAGCATAATGCGCCTCCTTGAGATGGGGCGCCCCTTCCACTGTCTGCCTGCCGCAGATGATTCTCGTCGCAGCCTCTATTTCCTCTATGCTGTAGCCAAGCTCATGCAGCAGGTTAAATCCCGGCTTCCCGTATTCCTTGAAGCCGAGCCTTTCCATTGCTTCCCTGCCAAGCGTGTTGGCGCTGAATGCATACTGCAGCTCAAATACCCCTGGAAGTGTTTTCTCGATTTTGGCGATGTCTTCAGGGGTGAATCCTTCTTCTGTCAGGCTTTTAGTGTTGATATACGGGCTGTCCCTTAGCCTGTTTGTCCCGACAACGTATTCAAGAATATCCTTAATCTGTTCATCAGAATAGCCCAGGTGCTTAAGGGCAGGTTTAACGCTCTGGTTGATTATCTTGAAATAGCCTCCCCCGGCAAGCTTCTTGAACTTTACAAGCGCAAAGTCAGGCTCAATCCCGGTAGTATCGCAGTCCATCACCAGGCCAATAGTTCCGGTGGGGGCAATCACTGTTGTCTGCGCATTCCTGTATCCGTGCCTCATGCCAAGTTCCATTGCCTCATCCCAGCTTTTCCTTGCTGAATCAAGCAGGTAGCCAGGGCAGAATTCCGGGTTTATGCCCTGCGGCTTAACCCCTATCTGGTCATATTCCTCAGGCCTTGAGTTGTAGGCAGCCCTCCTGTGGTTCCTGATAACCCTGAGCATGTCTTCCCTGTTTCTGGCAAATCCGGGAAACGTGCCAAGCTCTTTTGCCATCTCTGCTGAGGCTGCGTATGAAGTGCCTGTCATTATGGCTGTCAGCGCCCCGCTGATTGCCCTTGCCTCGTCAGAATCATACGGTATGCCTGAAATCATGAGCACAGTGCCCAGGTTTGCGTATCCAAGGCCCAATGTCCTGAATTCATAGCTGAGCCTTGCAATGGCCTCGCTCGGGAACTGGGCCATGAGCACAGATATTTCCAGCACCGCTGTCCACAGCCTTATTGCATGCCTGTAAGCCCTGACATCAAACTTTACTGTCTCGGGGTCGAAGAACTTGAGCAGGTTTAAGCTTGCAAGGTTGCAGGCAGTGTCATCAAGGAACATGTATTCAGAGCACGGATTGCTTGCATTTATCCTGCCCGATTTCGGGCATGTGTGCCAGTCATTGATGGTTGTGTCATACTGCACCCCCGGATCAGCGCAGCGCCATGCCGCATATGCTATCTTGTCCCACAGCTCTGCTGCCTTCACGCCCTTGTGTACTTTCCCGTCTGTCCGCCATCTCAGGCCCCACTCGCCATCCTTCTGGACAGAAGTTATGAATTCGTTGGGAACCCTGACAGAATTATTTGCATTCTGGCCGCTTACTGTCTGGTAGGCTTCGCCTTCATA
>JAGVYJ010000060.1 GCA_018303315.1 Candidatus Woesearchaeota archaeon
TATTGCTTGCGGACCATGTGAACCTGACAAATAATGTGCCAACGGGCACGGCACAGCTCCTGAACAGGACGCTGTATGTCGCGCTGTTGAACAGAAGTCAGACAGGGTTCGCGCAGGCGCCGAACGACTTCCAGTTGATTGTGCCTGAGAACGGCAATGGCAGTGAGGAATGGCCTAACGGAAACCCTTCCACGTTTTACTTCTACGTGGAGATAAGCTAAGGTCCCACCAACAGGACTTTGTTTTTTTATTTTTTTCAATTAAAAACGCGAGTAAAAAGGCATGAGGAACACGATAAAGCTTGACTTTGTAACAGTATTGGTAGTGATGATTATGCTGGCCATATTTGCAGGTGCAACACCAATAAACCCGGATTCGCTGAGCGTTGGCTCATCAACCAGGCGCGCTAATCCAAGTGCTGCAAGCGTTGAGGCGCAGGCCGGAAACGTAACAGCCCTCACAATAAACGGGACATCGGTAACCATGTTCTGGCAGGGCTACTACGGAAATATTTCAGGCAGCGTTGTGCTTGCAAACAGCGGCGGAAATAATCTGTATGAATGGGAGCTGGCCAGTCCGACAGGAGAGATTTATGCCACGAGGAACAGCAGCATCAACTGGAGCAACATTGCCTGCGCAAATCAAAGCCAGATATTTGATGAAGACAGCTTCCTTGGGGCAAACAGCACATCAAATGCTGATTCTGTGAACAGGACATTCTACAGGACAGACCATCCGAGCTTCTATACAGGTTTGCTGAATTTTACCTCAGGGGCCTGTAAATCTGCCAGCATCAACGGAACAGGCACAGGCTCGAATTTCCACGAAGTGCTCCTTGCTGAGTTCAATGAAACTTCCGGAGGGGCGAAATTTATCTACACCTCGGTAATTGATGCCGATACCACTGGCTTTGACGATACACAGCATGATTTCCAGATGATAGTGGGGGAGCCGGGCTCAGGAAGCGAGCTTTACCCGAGCGGAGGGACCACTACCTATTACTTTTATGTTGAACTGCAATGATCCCACACAACTGCAATGAGGTGATAAGAAAAGCTAATTAATTATTCATTTAACTAAATTAAGTATAATCCATATTATAGTTAATCAATTATCGAAATATTTATATACTAGTTGGCTCATTCTAGATATCAGTGGCTGAAAACCTATACTGGTTGTAAATTAGCCCAATTTCAATACAGGAGTTTAATCAAAAATAGCGTGAGCTATGGAACTCGAACCATTATTCACAGCAACCAAATGGAACATAATCGAATTATTGTCCACTGAGCCAATTTCCCCATTGGAGCTTGCGAAAAAAACCGGGACATCAATAGCGAACATCAGCCAGCAACTGAGGCTGCTTGAGGTTGCTGGCATTGTCTCGTCAAAGCGTCTCGGCACGCAAGCCAAGGGGAAACCAAGAGTTCTTTATTTCCTTTCAAAAGAATATGCATACATCCTGAGCATGGGAAGCTCAGGGGCTGACAAGAAGCTGATAGAGGCAAGCCCCCACCAGCAGGCCCTGCTCAAGATATGGTTCATAGAGGACAAAAGCCTGCACAGGCCGCTGGAGGAATTCTTTGAAAGCCTCGAGTCCCAGCTGGACAAAATAGATGCGGTTTTTATTGACAAGGCCAAGGACCAGGTGGTATTAGCTTCTGACTACAAGGGGGTTCACAGTCATGCAGGCAAGGTGGTAAAAGGAGATGAGAAGAAAATAAGCGTGCGGGTGATAGGTAAGAGGGCTCTGGCGGGCTATGAGCTGCCAAAAAAGGACTTTCTGGTGTTGTTTTACTCATTGAGGGAGGGTTTGAATGAGTCTAAAGAGCCCACGGATTAGGGATATACTGGTTCTCATCGCCATAACCCTGGCGGTCGCACCAATGGTATTGAGCGAACCAATCTCCCCTGACCTCATCACTGTAGGCAAGTCATCGCGGCTTGGTTCTGTAGGCTCTACATCAATATATGCATTGGCAGGGAATGTCACTGAGCTTTCCATATCGGCAGGCTCAGTAACCAAGTTCTGGCAGGGATATTTCGGGAGCGTGTCAGGCACAATTGTGCTGGCAGACAGCCTGGGGAACAACCTTTACGAATGGGGCAACCCAACCCCTACAGGAGAAATCTATGCCACCCGGTTTACCGTAATAAACTGGAGCAATCTCGAATGCATGAACAGCTCTGTGGTCAGGGAGGAGGATACTTTCCTTACAGCAGATCCTGTAAATTCACTGGACAGCGTAAACCAGACATTTAACCAGACTAATTTCACCGATTTCTATACAGGTACGCTTAATTTTACAAACGGCTCATGCCTTGCAAGTTCCATTAATAGCACAGGGAATGGCACAATATTCTATGAAGTGCTGCTGATGGATGCAAACGGAACCCAGAACGTTCCCATATATGTTTCCCTGATAGAGCAGGACCAGGCCGGCTTCAACCAGTCACTATATGATTTCCAGATGATAGTCCCTGAAAACGGCAACGTAAGCGGAGAGCAGGGCGTGGGAGGGAACACCACCACATATTACTTTTACGTCGAACTGAATTAGCGAAAATGAAAGCAATTGGCAGGCTTGCGGATATTGTATTGACGCTAAGCATAGCATTCGCAGCTCTTGCCTTCATGATGATTCTGTCTGCGCCTTTCCTCCTCCTGTCTGAAGCTGTATCACAGGAGAGGGTGATTACACAGATAAACATCACCAATGCACCGCCCACAGTAGATCTTGTGGAACTGCCAACCACACTTACCTTGGAAGCCAATTCCACGGTTGAGCTAAGGTGCAATGCAACCGTATCAGACTGCTGATGACAACAGGACCCACTATACAAACAGCTCATGCGACAATTTTACGGTGATTGATGGGGATACAAGGAGATATAGCTGCCTTTTCAGCATTCAGTATTGGGCAAACCCGGGGCAATGGGTATGCAATGCCACAGCCAACGACACAGGGAAGGCAACTGCTTTCGGAAATACAACAACCACAATCAATGACCTGATAGCGCTGTCCACCCCAAGCATGCTTGACTTCGGAGACACTGGGGTGAGCAACATCACGGACAATACCCTATTTAACATAAGCAATGCCGGAAACAAAAAGATTAATATAACCATTGCCGGATTTGGGAACCAGAGCAATGATACTTTGGCCATGGTATGCGCACAGGGAAATATCAGCTGGGATAACCAGAGGTTCACAACCAATGTGAGCAATATTACAGCGCCTTATGACTTCAATGCAATGAAGCTGGTTAACAACAGCGAGTATAATGCAACGCTGGTAGCCAATTTCACAATTGACCAGAGGAATATGACTGCGGAGAGCGCCACAAACACCACCTTATGGAGGGTTAATGTCGTGCCTGTTGCAGGCGGCCCATACGGCATTTGCAACGGCACATTGGTGATAAATGCGGTTGACGCGTTCCCATGAATAAAATGAGAAAACTACTGCTGATTGGACTTGCATTGCTTATATTACCGCAGGCTTTGGCAGCCACCATAGGGGTGAGCCCGGGAAATGTGAAGTTTGAGGATGTGCTCCAGGGCGGGTATGCTGAGGCAACTGTGTTCATAACTTCAGATGTTGATAATAACCTGTCGATAGATTACCAGATTAGCGGCGATGTCAGCACGTGGATTAAGCCAAAGATAAATGGCACCCAGTTCTTTGTCCAGAAGGGCAAACCAGGCAGGTTTGAGCTTGTGGTGGAACCGCCTGCCAATGTGAGGCCTGGAGTGTACACAGGCAAGATAAATTTCCTGACAGGGGCACTGGGGCAGCTTGAGGGAACTGTGGGCAATCTCATAAGGGCTGGTGTCGACCTTCTTATCACAGTAGATATAACCGGTGAAGAGAGAGTAGCATGCACAGCCGGCGGGCTGAGCTTTTCAGACGGGGAGGTTGGCTTCCAACACCGGTTTACAAGCACTGTCCTGAATACTGGAAATGTGAGGCTGAGTCCCGGGAACACTGTCCGGATCTGGAACAAGTTCCAGGATGAAATTGTAAAGGAACTGCAGTTCACCGGCCCTGAGATATTGCCGACTACCTCAAGGTCATACAGCAGGGACTTTGAGCTTGCGCTGGCACCCGGGCAATACTGGGCTGACTTGACAGTGCCTGAATGCGGCTATTCGCAGCTTGTAACCTTCAATGTTCTGGAAGAAGGGGCCGTGGTTGATAAAGGCACACTCCAGGAAATCCGCAACAAGCCATGGGTCGAAGTTGGCGAGCTGGTGGAGATAAATGCTATTTTTTCCAATGACGGGAACAGGTTTGTGCTGGCAAAATTCTTAGGTACGATAAGCCTGGACGATAAGATTGTCGACACCATCGAAACTGATGAGCTGCGGGTCGAAAGCAGAGACTCTGTCCAGTTCTCCCACTTATTCAGGCCAAGAGAGCCAGGGAGGTATGTGGTCACAGGACGGGTTTACTACAACAACAAGATAAGCTTTGAAAAAAGCAGCGTCATCAATGTAGTGCCAAAATCGGCAGAGCCTTTTACAAAGAAATTGATACCTTATCTTGTGTATCTAATCATCGTCCTCATCATACTTATCCTGCTGGTGAAGATAAAGCAGGCAAGGAAGAGGCGGGGGCGCTGATGGAAGAAAGCGAGATTGACAGCTGGTACCAGGAGGGGCAGGAAAAGGCAAAGGAAAAGCTTGATTCTGAGCTGGAAAAGCCAGGAGTTGACAGGCAGGCCGCGATAAGCCAGTATATAGAGGCGCTGCACAATCTGCGGCAGGAATTCGGGAAGAGATACAACAAGACCATAGCTGAGGAAACGCAGCTTGAAAAAGAAGAGCAGAAAGAGAAACTGAAAAAGTGGACAGAAAAATTCAGGAAGCCAGAGCAAAAGGAAGATGAGGGTTAATCTTTCTTCAAAAGAAGTGCGGGCTTCCTAAGTTCCTGCAGCCACTGGATGCCCACTCTTATCATCAGTTTGTTGAACCTGTCCGATAGACGGTAGGTCTTCTTGTAAAGGTCGAACTCAATAAGGCCCATGCTCTTCATTGGCGTGATAATCCTGTCATAGAACTGGCGTTTGTTATAGCTCAGCTTGACTTTCCTTCCGGCATAGGGCCCTTCTGAGAGAGTGGTAACAAGCTCGCCATTGTGAAGCTGGGTTGCGAACATGGACATCTCTGTCCTGCCAATCTCACTGCCGTTCTCTTTCAGGTAATTTATCAGAAGCTTCGCCACTATGCCTTGCTGTTCTGTAGCAAAGATTACCCCGAAGATATCACTCGGCATATTAAACTGGTCAAACAAAATAACCATAATCTACCCCCAATTAGAAGCTGAAATACCTGAACAGTATATAAATGTTGTGCCAAAGCTCTCTAGTATGGTAATAGCCACAGTATTGAGCTACAGTCTTACTTAACCAGCATGCTCTGGCCCATGATAGTGTATGTGAAAACCCCCACATAAAAGGCAGCCACAGCACCACCAACTACAGGGATGAAAGACAGACCTGCGTACAGGATGACTGAGACGGCAATCACCAGCAGCCAGGCAAGAAAGTAATCTGCAGTGAGAGCCTTTCTGAACACCCTGCCAAAAGCAAAAGCAGCGGAAAATTTCCCCTGCTGGGCAAAGCTAATAACTGCACTGAAAGACACGTAATAAGTTATCAAAGCCAGTAGTACAGCAATCAGAAGTGCAGGTCTCAAGGCTGCGAATGCCGAAACATCAGTTACGCCTCCGAGCAGGATTGCAGCTATGGCAGAGCCTAGTGTTGCAAAAGCGATTATGCCAACCGGGATGAAATAAATCAGGGTTATTATGAAAGCTAAAAGCCCGTCAACAAACAGCTTCCCCCAATCTTTCCATTCCGGGAGATTCTTGTATCTGGGCTTCCTTGCACATTCCAGGAAATAACCTTCTGCAAACAGATTGACAATTGGGATCATGGCCACTACAAAACCTATAATGAAGGTCTTGGCATCTGCAAAAGGCCTCTTAAACGCAAGTTGGTAGTCTACTCCCATACGGGCACCTCCAGGGCATTTTGTAATGAACAGCCAGCTTTCATTAATAAATTTTTTCATAAGCATTAAAAAGACAAGAAGCTGTGAGCATTCCATGAACGAGGTGATTAGGGAAGACATTCTCAGCGTGCTGGGCAAGGCAATTGCTATCTTGCCTGGCTGCAGCAGCCAGGAGATAAAGAAGCTCTCAGACCAGACAATCCATAACGCCTCTATCTTTCAGGACGAGGATTCCATAGCCATAGCTGTCATCATGTATTCCCTAAGCAAGATGATGGACAGGGGCTGTATCATAGATAAGCAGGTAACCGGGCTGCTGAAAGAGGCCAGGGATTCCTTATCGGAAAACAGGGATGATAATTTTCGTTCTGCTGAAAGGTCGCTGATAGAGCACTTAGGCAG
>JAGVYJ010000065.1 GCA_018303315.1 Candidatus Woesearchaeota archaeon
ATCTGGAAAAAATGATACACGCTCATTAAAACCACGAACAGGAAGAATTCGAACCAGCTGCCACGGTAATTCTCAGAAGAGTTCTTCACCCCGCGCGCAGCACCAGCAATGAAGCCGAGGGCAGCCCCGCCCCCTGCTGCAAGCGGCGCACTAAGAGCTTTTACACGCTCCTTCAACCTGCCGGCTCTGGAAGTTCCTTCGTCTGCGCCGTTTGCCATCTAAAAAAACCATTACCTCTTTTTATATTACCTTTGCAGGCAGCACTTTTAAAAGTTTCTGCTAAGAAAGCCTAGCTATTTACAGGCAGATACTGAACGCGAACCTCAACGATATCAAGGCTGGTTTTCGGGTCAATCTTGACGAAATTATTCCCAGACTCGAGGAACTGGTTGATGCGCTTATAGTAGACCATGCCTTTTGTGTCAACCCTTATCAGATAGCCATTTATGCTGACATCTGCAACCTTGCTCTCAGTGCCATCAGTGAACTCAAGGAACAAAGTGGCATTCACATTATTGGAACTTATATTTCTTGCCTGCGCATCAGAGATGGTGAAAAAGTAAACAGGCAACTGCTGCTTCCTGAGCTTTGTCTGGACAGTGACATGGCTTATTTCATAGTTCCCCCCAGTGCTCTCGAATTCCAGCTCGTTTCGCCCTGCTCTCAGGTCGGTTGGGGCGAGGCCTATCTTGTTCGGGCTACCACAGCTTGGAACGCTGTTTGAAATCTCCCTTCCGTTCAGCCTTACCATAACCCTGTCCTCCCCTTCACCAATACAATCTGCGACGTAAAGCAGGGAAGCGCTCTCAATGTTCCTGCTTTCCTCGTCTTCCACGAAAAATGTGTTTACCGCTTTCCTGTTGCTGATGTCTGTAATGCTTGCTGTGACTTTCACTTCAGCAAGCTCGTAGAAATTTGTCTTCCAGAACTGCCAGCCCGGGTCCTCTGCAGTGAACTCAACTATATTCTCCCCCTGCAGGTTCTCCAAGGAAATGGGAACTGGCTGGCTTTCGGTAACTTCGCCCCTTAATACCTCGTTTCCGTTAAGAGTGATGATAAGCCTGCCTGAGTGGTCACGAACATTGAAAGACACCTTTGCGTTGCTGACATGGGTGGGGTTGGAGAAGACTATCACCATAGACTTGCTCGTCTCCTTGCTCTTTGTAGTTTCCACAACAAATCCGGCATTCTGCTTTATCACCTGGTCTTCCACAGTGCTGAAAAGGTTGAATGAGGGAATCTGATGGTCGAATCCATCTTCCTTGAATGTTGAAACCCTGCCAGGCGATTCCTTCAGAAGAATCACAGGAGCAGCTTCCTGCACTTTTGGCTGTGCCGGGACTCCTTCAATATCACCGAAAAGAAGCTCTTCCCTGTCCTGCGGTGGGAGAATCAGGATATACAGAACCACAAACCCAATCAGCACCAGGACGAAAGCAGCAGCTCCAGCAGCCTCTTTCTGCTGGGCCTTTCGGTGTGAAAATAGCATGCTTTTCTATGAATAAGCTTTATATATAAACTTTTCTTTCGTCCGAGAATGAAACTTCTGGCCCAGGATTTCCGCCATGGCACAATAAAAATCAAAATAGAAAACCTTGATGACCTCTGGGCGTTAAGCCAGCTGATAGAGTCAGGCGACCTGGTTTCAGGGAGGACGCTGAGAAAAATAAAATCAGAGCAGGACCTGCAGAGAAAGAGTGCTGCAATCAGGAAGGCTGTCACGCTTTCCCTGAAAGTTGAAAAGGTTGAGTTCCAGAAATATTCAGACACCCTCAAGGTTCTGGGAACAGTGGAAGAAGGCCCGGAGGATGTCCCAAAAGGAAGCCACCACAGTTTCAGCCTGGAGGAGAATTCTGTCATAAAGATAGCAAAGGGAGAGTGGCTCGATTTCCAGATTAAGAAACTGAAAGAGGCTGCATCAAGCAAAACTTCCCCAATCCTGCTTCTGGTGCACGACAGGGAGCATGCCCTGTTCGCCCTTTTAAGGGGGCAGGGCTATGAAGTGCTGGCAGAGATGCATGGCAATGTCCAGAAGAAAGGCAGCCCGGAGCAGGTAAAAAGCACTTTTTACTCAGATATCATCAAAGTGATGAAGGCTTATGCTGAAAAATACAGCGTTTCTGCTATAATAGCTGCCAGCCCTGCATTCTGGAAAGAGGAGCTGATTAAGGAAATCAGTGACGAGAAACTCAGCTCAACGATTGTCCAGGCAACCGTGAGCCATGTCGGGAAACAGGCATTTGACGAGCTTATGAACAGGAACGAGCTGAGGGAAGCGCTTCGCGGAGGGAAAGGCAACCTACGGGTTTCAGCAGGTAAAAGCTGCTGCAGAAGCAGGGGCAGTGGATACTTTGCTCATTACAGACAGGCTCATCCAGCAGCGAAGGCAGGAAGGCACTTTTCAGGAGGTCGAGCATGTGATGAGAACAGCTGGGAGGGCCAGGGGAGAAATCGTAATTCTCAATTCTGATTTTCCCCCCGGGAAAAAGCTGGATGGCCTGGGAGGGATTGCTGCAATACTCCGCTATAAATTCGGATAAAACACAAAAATATAATAACCCCCTGAACGTGATGATGCCCCATGAATCCAAGACACGGCATGAGTGTCATCGTATATGACAATAATGGCGGGCTGTATTTTCTCATATTCCGCAGGAACACGAGCGAGAGAAAATGGCAGTTCCTCAGAAAGCTGCTGCAATTCAATGAGGACGCGCATGACGTCATTCCCCAGCTAATAGAGAAGGTTGCCGGAATAAAGACATATAAGCTCAAGGAAAGGCTCACATTTGAAATCAATGTGGTGGAGAATGATGAGGTCATCCAGAACACAGTATTTTTTGTGGAAGCCAGCATGAATGTGCCTGTACACATGTCGAAAGAGAAAATGCGTGCTGTGACCTACCTTTGGACGCAGGAATCAGGGGTTGCAGATAAGCTTTCCGAATCCGACAGGAATCTTTTCCATCAGGCTGTAGCTCACCTCAAAGCAAGGCTTGAGCAATAGATTATTAAATTTCCATTTATACCCGTTCCTGATGAGAATATACATAGAAAGGGAAGGCAGACAGAGAGAAATATCATTCAAAGGCACTGTCAGGGAGCTTCTTCACAACCTGAACATCAATCCTGAAACAGTTCTTGTCGCATCTGGCAATAATCTTCTAACAGCTGTGCCAATCCGGTCATTTCTTAAGCATGTCAAACTTAAGATGGAGCTCCTTTAGCTGCCTGTCTTCGATGTCGCTTGGGCTGTCATCCATCGGGTTCTCAGCTGCCTTGTTCCTCGGGAAAGCAATTACCTCCCTGATATCGCTGAATCCCAGCATCATGGCAACAATCCTGTCAAAGCCGAGGCCTATGCCTCCATGCGGCGGCACGCCATACCTGAACGCATCAAGAAGGAATCCGAACCTCTTTCTGGCTTCATCCTGCCCTATCCCAATAACATTCATCACCGCTTCCTGGATTTTGGGGTCTGTAATCCTTATGCTTCCCGAGCCAAGCTCAATGCCGTTAAGCACAAGGTCGTACTGGCTGCACCTGACCTTGCCAGGGTACTTTTCCAGGAAAGCAACATCCTCTGGGTGGGGCATGGTGAACATGTGGTGGCAGGGCTCCCATCTCTGCTCATCCTCATTCCATTCAAACAGGGGGAAGTCAGTGACCCAGCAGAATTTATATTGATTCTCCGGGAGCAGCTTCAGCCGTCTTGCCAGTTCCTGCCTCAGCCTGTCAAGCACATCATTTGCACGGGATTCCTTGTCAGCAATGAACATGATTGTGGAATTCGGCTCTGCCCCGACGGCATCAATGAGCTTTTTCCTTGTGCTTTCTGAAAAGAACTTTGCGATGTTGCTTTCAAGACCCTTCTCCGTAACCCTCATCCAGGCCATGCCCTTGGCGCCGTGGCCCTGGCAGAATTTAATAAGGTCATCAATCTCATTCCTTGTAAGCTCGCCTTTGGGGTTTATGCACTTTACAATGCCGCCTCCCTGTATGACTTTCCTGAAAACATCGAAATCAGAGTCAGAAACTATTTCAGTCACATCAGTCAGCCCAAGGCTGTAACGCAAGTCAGGCTTGTCTGTGCCGTATTTTTCCATGGCTTCCCTGTGGCTGAGCCTTTGGAAAGGTATTTTGATATCCATGTCTGCAGCTTCCTTGAATATGGATTTCATAAGCCCCTCGAAGGTCTCGAAAAGGTCATCCCTTGTGACAAAGCTCATCTCCACATCAATCTGGGTATGCTCAGGCTGCCTGTCCGCCCTGAGGTCTTCATCCCTCAAGCATCTTGCAATCTGGAAATACCTGTCCATGCCTGCGACCTGAAGAATCTGCTTGTACAGCTGCGGGCTCTGTGGCAGTGCATAAAACTTCCCCGGATGCACCCTGCTCGGCACAACGTAATCCCTTGCCCCCTCAGGAGTGCTTTTGACGAGCATTGGCGTCTCAATCTCCAGAAATCCAAGCCCGGAGAAATATTTCCTTGCGGCCTGGGCTGCCCGGTGCCTTACTTCAAGGTGATGCCTCATAACAGGCCGGCGGAGGTCAAGGTAGCGGTATTTGAGCCTCAGCTCCTCGCTAACTTCCGCCCTGTCATCTATCTCAAAAGGCGGGGTCTCTGACTCTGAAAGAACTTCAAGCTTATCAACAAGAACCTCAATCATGCCGGTGGAAAGCTTGGGGTTTGTCATGCCCTCAGGCCTGCCCCGGACCTTTCCATGCGCCCGTATCACATATTCCCTGCCAAGCTTGCTGCTCATGGCATGGACAGTCTTGTCGTGGCTCGGGTCGCAGACTATTTGGGTGATTCCATAGCGGTCTCTGAGGTCAATAAAGATAACCCCGCCATGATCCCTGGAAGACTGCACCCAGCCGGCAAGAACAACCTTTTTGCCTGTGCTTTTTTCCGTAATTTCACCGCATGTGTGCGTCCTTAGCATAGGGTTTTGGAACTTAAGGCAGATTTATAAAGCTTGTTGATGCTAGAGAATCTCAACCTCAACCTTTCCCTGAAGTTTCCCGGAAAAGTTTTCCGCATCATCGCTGCTCCCCACAATGCTTCCATAATGCATTGGAACAGCAACCTTTGGGTTTATATCCAGCGCTGCCATGACTGCCTCATCCGAGGTCATCACATAAATGCCGGAAACAGGCAGCAGGGCAACATCTATGTTCTTAAGGTCCTTCATCTCAGGGATTCTGTCTGTGTCTCCGGCATGGTATATCCGCTTGCCGTTTATTGTTACTATGTAGCCCACATTCTCATCCGCTTTCGGATGGAAATCTTTGTTGATATTGTAAGAGGGCACTGTCTCAACCAGAACGTCAGCTATTTGCACTTTCATTCCGGGCCTCACCAGTTTTATTTTCCTAACATTCCCTATCTTCTCCGGATTCAGCTTGCTCTGGCAGGCCGGGGTGGCAAGTACCACTGTATTGGGGGTGCAGACTGATTTTATGTCCTCAATGCTGCAGTGGTCATAATGGTCATGAGTCAGCAGGATGATGTCAGCCTTCTCAGTGTCAGAGGAATCATAAGGGTCGATGTAAACCACGGTTTTCGGAGCGGTCTCATCAATTATCTTAAAGCCTGCATGGTTCAGCAGCCTTATCTTGACAGTGTCAAGCTCCAGCATTTTTAATCCCCCAAAACGAGTGCATGACTTTCAGCACTACCTGCTCCCCGAGGCCGGGGCCGAGTATCTGCAGCCCTATGGGGATTCCGTCGATTGTGCCGGCATTCACAACCCCGCCGCATATGCCTGCAAGATTTGCAGGGGCTGTGAGTGCATCCTGGGCGTAGAGCACCTTGGGGTCGCTGATTTTCTCCCCAATCCTCTGCGGGACATTCGGGGTGACTGCTGTCAGGATTATGTCGACATCATCGAATGCCCGCCTGAAATCCTGCTCGATAAGCTTCTTGGCCTTCAGGGCCTTCCTGTAATATGTGCCCCTGTACTCAGCCCTGGAAATCTCCCTGCCGCCAAGAATCCTTCTCAATACTTCCTCTCCGCAGGCGTCCTCTATCTTCTTGCCATACTTCCTTCCGTCAAACTTCCTTGTCGCGGAAAAGAATTCCACATAGACAATAGGGTAATATGCCTGGACCGCGAGGTCGACGTATTTCAGCTTGATGTCCTTTATCTCGGCATTCAGGGATTTTGCCAGCTTCTTTATGCTAGCTTCAATCAGAATCCTTATGCGCTCGTCAGTTGTCAGGGCCTGCATCTCCCTGCTCAGGCCTATATGCAGCTTCTTCGGCGCTGACAAATCCCTGCTGTATTCAGGGACTTCTGAATCAAGGGTTGTTGCGTCATACACAGACTGCCCTGCAACAACTTCCATCATCAATGCGATTCCATAAGCATCATTGCAGAGTATGCCAACCCCTTCCAGCGACATGCCCATGTCAACAAGGCCGTATCTCGATATTCTGCCGTAGCTGGGCTTGAAACCGAAAACACCGCAATGAGAGGCAGGATTGCGCACAGAGCCGCCTGTATCTGTGCCGAGGGCGATGTCGCACATTCCTGCAGCAACAGCAGCTGCGCTTCCGGAGCTTGTGCCGCCGGGAATAATGCCAGGGGCAGCGGGGTTATTGGTGGGGCCGAATGCCGAAGTCTCTCCAGTGTTGCCGCAGCAGAACTCGTCCATGTTTGTCATGCCTATTATTATGCCGTCCT
>JAGVYJ010000025.1 GCA_018303315.1 Candidatus Woesearchaeota archaeon
CAACGGACATTGAGCCGGACAGCAAAATACATGTGCCGGTGTACTTCAATACAAGCTCCCTTGTCTCAGGCCCATACACGGCCAACGCAGTTGTCCGCTTCCAGAACAGCGAAGAGCAGTTTTCAGACTCTTTCCTTGTCGGAGAGCTAAGGCTTAATGTACTCAACTATACGCGCAGCCTTGAGCCGGGGAAGATTAACAGGTTTTTTGTTACCGTGCAAAGCGAATGGAACGACCCCATTGACAATGTGTATGCGGACATAACTCTGGCTGACAGCCAGGGAAACGAGACGGCAACAGTAAGGTCGCCAAGCATAAGCCTGGCCGGGAGAGCCACTGGAGACATTGTCGCCTTCATAGATACATCTGAACTGCCTGAAGGGACTTATCATTTCAGAGGCGTCCTGCATTACAACGATAAGAGCCAGGCATTTGATGGCGAGTTGACCATCGGGGCAGCTTCAGTTGGGCCCTCACTCGAAACTCCTTCCCAGTTCAATCCCCTGTTAGTGGTTGGTGCAATTGTAGCAGGGCTTCTGCTGGTAGTGCTCGTATTCAACATATTCTTATTTACAAAGTTTCTGAAGGGCAAGAATGAAAAAAAATAAGCTGATACTCCTAATCCTGATATTCTTCCTTGCAGTGGTAGGAGCCACGCAGATTCTGTATACCGGCCTGATAATCAAAGATGTCAAAATCCTTAACATGTCCATGGAGGTGGCAGGAAAGGCAGGGGTGAACCTGGACAATGAAACCCTCGCATTCGGCACAATCCTGCCTGGGGGAAGCCTTGAGAGGCATGTCAGGATTAGGAACTACTACAGCTATCCTCTTTCAGTAACTATTCAGGCAGAAGGGGACCTGATGCGGGAATGGCTCAAGTATCCAGAAAATATACGCATAAAACCATACAATGAAACCACTATAGGGTTTTCCGTGTCCCCTCCTCTTACAGCGCCCTTGGGCAACTTTAGCGGCAGGGTTAAACTCATTCTCAAACGAAGCTTTTGGTAAACTTTGCCCCATGTTGATAATAAACAACAAACTTTATATATCCGTTTTCTGTTGATTATAAACCAAGATCAAAGCAAAGCTAACCCCAGCTGAAATCAAGGAATATAAGGCACTAATCAGGAGTTTGGGCCTAGAGGACATACTCTATTATTTCTCGGATGACAGGCTTCACCTTTTAGCTATAGGCCCTGAACCAAACCAGAGCGCACTTCTCAAAGTCCGCAGGGCAGAGATAAACAGCATATCAAGCCTTATAAGCCCTGAGCTAAAAACAGTCCTGGTTGCAGCCTTGTCCAACAATGGCCGGAGCATTCAGCACGGAAAGAGCGTTGCCAGCCTTCTTGACATAAAATCTGTCGCCCTTGTCTCGTATGACCTGAAAAGCCTGAACCATGTGCAGAAAACACTCTTCGGATACGCCCTGAAGGGCCGAACCAAGGGGCAGGGTATACTGTCAGAAATGAAAGGCAGGGTAGTGGGCAGAAACAGCGTGCTCATACCTTCCCAGTATCTTAGCAGGCTCCAGGCCTTCCTGAAGCAATGGAAGGTTCCCTACGAATACGAGGTGCTGCTCAAGCCATGAAAAAGGAAAAAGAGGTTGGCAATAACCTTATCGCAGCACTTGTCTTGCTGTTCGTAGCATCATATATCCTGTTCCTTGTAACAACAACTGTCCTTGTCAAAGGGCCGGCAGACCACCTTACAGGGAAGGCAAGCTCAGTAATCTCATTTTGCCTTGCCCCCCCTGCGCCAAATGCCTCAATAACATTCCCGCTTGCCCAGCTGAACATATCGGGAAACAGCACACTCAATGCGTCAGTGAATACAACCTTGGGCAATGCAAACCTGAGCAGCGTGGACTTTTTCCTTGTCTACAGGGACACGTCCGTAGGCACATTCATCAGTGCTGATGTGAACCACAGCGACAGCTACTACGGCGTGGCCTACAATACTACAGCCTTTCAGGATGCGAACTGCGGCTGGCTCCCCAGGGTTGCAGCGTACTTTGACTCCACTTACTGTTCAGTCCGCACTAACATAAGCGGGAATGTCTATTTCACCATCAATAACATCGACCAGCCCCCTAATGCCAGCAATTTCGTAAACAACATATCCACCAACTTCACGGCGCTTAACAATCCAAATGGCCTTGGTGAGTATCTTAATGTTTCCAATGCCACATTCGGAATTAATAACCAGGGCAAGGTGATTTTCGTCGGCAGGCACAATTTTGACAACGCCAATGTTGACGCAAACCTCAATATATCAGTCAACAGCATAAATATCACCAACGGAATATCCAACTGCATTTCAAATCCCTATGCAGAATTGACATTCTATGGCCTTATAATAGGAAAGCCAGTCATTTACAAGGACGGAGCAATCTGCGGTGTCTGCCAGCTTGTAATAAACGCCAATTCCACAATAATATTCACAGTCAACAGCTCTCCAGGGAACTACGAGATAAGCGATAACTCTTCAGGTATTGTAAGCACATTTGACCAGACCGACCCAGCCGGAGGCAACCAGATAAAATACAAACGGCAAGAGGTGACATTCTATGCCAATTTAACAACAGCTGCAGGCAGCGCCATTGATGACAATGATGCACGGTGCAGCATAATCTTCAACCTCAGCCAGAATGGATACAATTTCACCGGGCCATTAAACATGACGTACAACAGTTCGCTGGCCTTGTACACAACAAACAGAACATTCAATGAAAGCGGCAACATAAGCTATAATGTGAGCTGTGACGCGCCAAGCAGGCTGATGAGCGGAATCACCGACAATGACAGTGTGTGGATAAGAAACAGGCAGCCTACACAGCTGTTTACCCTGCCTGACGAGACCTGGAACGAGGACACAATACTTATTGGACAGGACCTTGACGACTACTTTACCGATCCCGACGGGGATACACTTGCGTTCACATCCTCTGAAGTCAGTAATATTCTGGTTCAGATTCACTATAGGACCCATATTATCAACTACACGCCGGACCTAAATTTCTTCGGCATCCGCACAGTGGTATTCACTGCAACTGATCCTGAAGACGAGTTTGTCAGCAGCAACGTTGTTACCCTTACCGTTATAGACACACCAGAAGCCCCAGGGACGCAGGTGGTTACCTCAGTCAGCTCCGGCGGTGGCGGTGGCGGCGGAGGTCTTCATGAGGTGATTTGTGTTGAGAACTGGGATTGCACGGAGTGGAGCCAGTGCCTGCATACAGGCTTAAAGGCCAGGACATGCACTGACTTAACAGATTGCGGCACCACGCTCACAAAGCCTGCTGAGTCAGAGAACTGCACCTACACACCCACATGCACCGACCTGGTAAAGAATCAGGGTGAGACAGGTGTTGATTGTGGAGGCCCCTGCCCGGCATGTGGTACATGCTTTGATAGCATTCAGAACCAGGGCGAGACAGGCGTTGACTGCGGCGGTCCCTGCCTGAAGGTATGCGGAACCTGCTTCGATGGCATTCAGAGTCAGGGTGAAGAAGGCATTGACTGTGGCGGCCCATGCACCATAAGCTGCACTGAAAAGTATGCCCCGAAGACAGAGCAGCCACTGGCCATCCTAGCAAAAACTAGGCAGGGGCTGATAATAAGCTATTTGGCAATCATTATCGCCCTTCTCGGAGTGGCAGGCTTTGTGGTAAAGAAATACTACATGGCCCAGCTCATGGCGCTGCTGGCCGGGATAGGAATCGTCCCTTCAGGAGGGCTTCCGAGCCTCGAAATACCAAGGCTCACGACCGAGATGGAACTGAGAAGAATAAGGTCGGAGCTGGCCAGAAGAGACAGCACTGCCCTGTTCCACGAGCTTGCAGGCACAATGCGTCTCTATTTCCAGCATGTGCTCAACACAGATTACCAGCCGACATATGAGCAGCTGGAAAATGAAATCAGGAAGCTGAACCAGCCTGAGACAATGAAGTCCAGGATTATAGATTTTATCAGGGATGTTGCTGACGTTGAATATGGAGGAAAAACCATAGAGAGGCCGAGGCTTAAGAGCCTGCTCAGCCAGGCAGAAAGGCTTTTCGATGCAGGGCTTCGCATCAGCGGTGAGGCTGACAGGGCAGTGTTCTCAGGCCAAAAATACAAGGAAGCCCTCAGCACAGCCAGCCGGGCGCTGAATAAGGCAAATTTCGCATACAAATCAAAGGATTACAGGCAGGCGAGAAGGCAGTACATTGAGTTTTACAATAATTTCATTGGCCTTCCTGACAGCGACCAGCTTAGATTATACCAGGAAGGCAGGAATCTCTATCACCGCATACTTCAGGTGAGCAAACGTGGGTAACAAAGGCGTTGGAGGAGCCAGAGTGACATTCATAATAGCTGTGGCACTGTTGCTGACTCTTGCAGCCGTACTCATCCTTGTGAAAGCAGCAACCTTCAGCTTCAGCCCCGACCCCAATGGCCAGACTTTCCTGATTAACGAATCAACAATATTCTATTATGACCTCAATGTAACAATAGGGGATGCGGAGGTTAATTATTCGGTGGAAGCCCAGACGTTTTTCTCAAACCTGACTGTTGACAAGCTAACCGGCCTTATAGCCTTCAGGCCTACCAATGGTGAGGTCACAAACAACAGCGTCCAGGGCGTGACCTTCCTGGCCAGAAAGAAGACAAACCAGACAGACGTTGCACTCACAACCATGCTCTTTAATGTCACAAATGTCAATGACCCGCCAAACATCACTACCATATATCCCACTAACACAAATGTGTCTGTTGTTGAGAATGTTTCAGTTGGCTTTATCTTCAATTATACCGCCTCAGACCCAGACATCATCCATGGTGACGGCTTGGCATCCTTTTGGTACGTGGACGGGTTGCTGAGGCTGGAAAACCAAACCCAATTCAACTATACAACTTCCTACTGTGATGCAGGCAATCACAATATCACCCTTATAGTAAGAGACAACGACGGGCTTACGGACAGAAAATACTGGAATGCCACTGTCAATAATTCCAACAGAGCGCCATTTTTCAATCTGGCAATCCCCAATTTTGTCTGGGATGAGGACAGCACACTTCAGGAGGCATTCAACCTCTCGGTACACCTTTTTGACAATGACACAGTGGAATGCACAGGCTCCAATCAGGATGTTTTGAATTATTCCTATGTCTTTGTCACAAACAACGCAGACAATTATACAATAATCATAAATGAGACAACAAAAGCCTATAACGTCACATTCATACCTGATGCCAACTTTTCAGGCAATGCCACGGTTTACTTCAGGCTCTCAGATGGCACGAATACAACTGCCAGCAACAATCTCTCCCTGAACGTCACAAACATCAATGACGGCCCGTTCATCTCGCAGATTCCCAATTCCACGACTGCCGCGAACGTAACTTTCTATTTTGATGTCAATGCATCCGATCCGGACCTCTATCTTGGAGACATACTCAGTTACTATGACAACACTTCAATATTTGAAATTAATCAAAGCACTGGAATTATTAACTTCTCCTATGCGGGCACTGACAACTTCAGCATTCTCATCTGGGTCAATGACAGTGCCGGGCTCAATTACAGCGTAATCTGGAACCTCAGCATTGCTCCGAACAACGCCCCGGTATTGGCTCCGATTGGAGATCTTTCAATGCTGGAGGACTCGCTCTTTGTCTATAATGTCACAGCCAGTGATGCTGATGGGCATGCCCTCACTTTCCTGACTAATGACTCATTATTTACGCTTATAGCATTCAATTCCAGCCAGGCATATTTCAGCCTCACCCCGACAAACAGCGATGTGGGAAATTATTCAGTCAGAGTCACCGTGCAGGACATTCTCGGTTCGACAGATTCAGAGGTAATAACCCTTGCAGTCAATAACACAAACGACGCCCCCACTGTTCTGGCAATCCCCAGCCCGCAGACGGTCACAGTCAATACCACATATTATTATGACGTCAATGCCTCAGACCCTGACCAGAGCACACCTTACGGAGATGTGCTGCTCTACTGGGATAATGCAACAGTATTTGAGATTAACAGGACAACCGGAGTCATTAATTTCACGCCAACTGATTCTAATGTCGGCAACTACTCCATCACCATCGTTGTCAACGACACTGCAGGGGCCAATGATTCAGCGACATTCATCCTGCAGGTTCTCCAGCAGTCAGCCCCCTCATTCATCAGTCCAATCAGCAATATATCCGTGAACGAGGACCAGCAGTTCAGGATAAACATCACTGCAAGTGACCCCAATAGTGACGCGCTTAACTTCACAATTAACTCCAGCGGTAGCGTTACCCTCAACGTAACAACGCTCGCCCTGTCTCTGATAAACAATACTGACGCCTACATCCAGTTCACCCCGCTCCAATATGACATTGGGGCATGGGTAATCAACTTTACAGTGAGGGACGTAACAAACCTGTCGGATATCCGCCTGATTAATATTACGGTCAGTGCTGTGAATGATACACCTGTGCTTGGCTCTGTAGGAAATCTCACGATGACAGAGGATTCGCTTTTTACCCATTATCTCTATGCGGCAGACGAGGAGAACGACACATTGAGCTTTGGCACCAATGTCACCTTCTTCAACATTACAACCGTCAATTCAAGCATTGGCCTGATTAATGTCACCCCTACTAATGACCAGGTGGGAAATTACAGCATACTGATAAATGTAACGGACGGGAATTCCAATGACTCGGAAATCATAAACCTCACTGTTGTAAACACCCCTGACGCCCCTACCATTGATGCAGTGTCCCCGTCCGGAGCATCAGCCTCATTGCTGGAAAATACAACCCTCAACTTTACCCTCGTGACTTCGGATGCTGATGTGCAGTCGGGGGACACCCTTACCTACCTGTGGTACCGCAACGGAACCCTCTCGCAGTCGGGGCTGTCCAACTATTCCTTCAATCCCAATTTCTGTGAGGCAGCAGTATACAATCTGACAGTGGTTGTGCAGGACTCCACCCTCAACAATGTCTCTAATACATGGATTGTGACTGTAAATAACTCCAACAGGCCACCGAGATTCGGGTATAAGACTTATTACAATGAATCAGATTTCATCCAGGGAACCTTCAACCAGACAAACGCCTCCAGGCAGGGCGGCAAGGTGATTCTTGCCAATAACAGCGGCTCAGGCTACCACCTGTCCGGTACATACGTGTCGCCTGCCATTGACATAGGGTATAACAGCAATAACGAGGACACTGTTGTTTTCCTTACACTGAACTGGAGCCAGAGCCTGCCTGCAGGAACTAACCTGAGCATTCAGACAAGGACTTCAGCAGATGCCAGCTCGTGGAGCTCTTACGGCGCCAACCACACCGGAAACACACCTTCTGTGGGGGCTCCCTTTGTTTCTGCCGCAAACAGGTATGTCCAGTACAGGGTAACATTATCCACAAACAACACCAACGCCACACCTGAGCTGCACAGCGTGTCAATCTATTACAAAATACCCAGCTTCAACCTCACAGAAGGGGTGGTTGCCACGAACAAGGTAATACTTGATAGATACTTCTTTGATCCTGACCGGGCTGAATGCTCAGGCCAGAATATTGACAACCTTACTTATACATCGACAGGAAATAATTCCATAAATGTCACCTATTCATATTTCCTGAACCAGACAAGGGTGACATTCAACCCCGGCACCGGATTTACCGGCTCGGAGGACATTTACTTTGTGGCTGATGACGGGCACGGCAATACCACTGCAAGCAATAATTTCACCCTCGACGTGAATAAGGCAGTCGGCGGCGGAAACACAGTCACAATAATCCAGACAGGAGGGGGAGGGGGCGGCGGGAGCCGCTCAACTACAACAATAATAAGCCAGCCAAAGGACAGGGACAAGGATAAGCCTATTGCCCTCAACATCATAAGCCCGCAGAAGTCTACCCTGCTTGAAAACGACCTCCTCATAGTTCCAATAAGGATAAGCAACAACAATGAAAACTTCAAACTCACCAACGTGCGTCTTGAAGCGTTTGTAAACGCGTCCAACGTAAATGTCACCTTCAAATTTGACAGGGACACATTCCCTGAGCTCGCATATGGCGATGAATACATAGTCAACCTGACTGTGACCTCTCACGGAGTGGTTGGCTCATATGAGATTCTTGTGAAGGCAACATCTGAAAATCCGGAGTTTGAAGAAACCGCTGTCCTCTACATCAGCGGGATAGAGCTTGGGACCGAGGACCTGAAGCAGTATAATACCAGGGTGATATTCGCAAGGGACCTGCTGCAGCAGAACCCTGAATGCCTGGAACTCTCTGAAGGCCTGTCGAAAGCCGAGGCAGCGATAAGGGCAGGAAGCCCACAGGCAGCACTTGACCTTATAGATGCAGTCATAGACAACTGCAGGTACCTGACCTCATTATCAGAGCAGGAGCTGAATTTCGCAGAGCTGCAGTCCCCGACAGTCATATCAAGGCTTATGCGGCTGCTCAGAAGCCCGGGAATACTTTTGACAAGCATAGCCCTGCTGCTGGTGTTCCTTACGATAATAGCCTACCTTCTGTACATAAACATCAGCGATGAAAGAAAGCTGAGAGAGGCTGAGAAGAAACGAAAGCTATAGATGCCCGAATCTTTCCTGGCTCATCCTGACTATCTCTCTGTAGTCTGGCATTATCTCGTGATAATACTGCTCCCTGTATTCATCAGGCAGGCTTTCGAAAGCACGCTGGATTGCTTTATAGCTCTCCCTTGCAGCCCACAGGTCCTGGTATTCCACTGCCTGCCGCATCTGTTTCATAAGCCTGTTCACCAGCCTTATTCCGCTCTTCTGCCCGTAAGCCAGCTTTTTAATGTCCTTGGCAAATGAACCTGCCCATAAAAGAAAATGCTCTCCGGGGCTATGCGACTCAAGATGCCTGCGATGCCTTTCAGGGGTGAGCTGTTCCACTATCCTCCTGAATTCCCTGAAAAATGCGTGGACAGTCTTTGTCTTGTCGCTTTGGCTGTATTCCACCTGATTCAGGTCATCAAGCAGTGCTATTATCCGGTCACGTATCTCGGGGTCAATGCGCTTCCTGTCTGTTTCCCTGCCCAGCTCCTCGTATGTGAAGTTGTACTGGATATGGAATCTTTTTGAGAAATAGCTTCTTACCAATTTGGTGAAAGAGTTCAGGGCCTCAGGGGTGTCATTGGGAGGCATTGATTCCTCGAATTCCTTCAATTTGCCAGCAATTTCCGCATGTACACTCTTGGATTTCCCGGCCCTGTGCCGCCATGGCAGATTCACTTTCATGAGCATTATCTGGCAAGACAGATTTATAAATGTATCCCGCAATTAGGAAAATATATAAATTGTGAAGCCAAAAATGAATATATGGCAGTAGTGAAAGAGGTGAGCCCCAGTAAGCAAAGCCCCCAGCCCAATCCTTCTGAACTTGAGGCCCAGATAGCTGAAATTTACACTTACCTTGAGGTGGTAAGGAAAGAGATTTCCAAGGTGGTTGTAGGCCAGAAGGTTGTGGTTGATGCAGTGCTCAGGGCTCTTCTCTCCAATGGCCATTTGCTGCTGGAAGGGGTTCCCGGCCTCGCCAAGACGCTTCTTGTCAGGACAGTGTCGCAGGTCATGGGCTGCACATTCAACCGCATCCAGTTCACCCCTGACCTGCTCCCTACCGATATCCTGGGCATCACCACATACGATAAGGAAAGGGGCTTTTACGTGCTAAAGGGGCCCATATTTGCCAATTTCATACTCGCGGATGAGATTAACAGGGCACCTCCAAAAGTGCAGAGCGCACTCCTCGAATCCATGCAGGAGAAGCAGGCAACCATAGGAAGGGAAGCCTTTCCCCTGCCCATACCCTTCTTTGTACTTGCAACGCAAAACCCACTGGAGTCACTTGGAACATACCCCCTCCCCGAAGCCCAGATTGACAGGTTCCTGTTCAAGGTCAACGTGGAATACCCCACAGAGGATGAGGAGCAGGTAATCCTGCGCCAGAATATCAATACAAGGCAGTTCTCAGACTTCAAACTCAGCAGGATAAGCACCCCGGACAAAATCATGGAGATGCAGTCAGTTGTCAAACAGGTGTACCTTGACCCAAAAATAGAGCGGTATATAATCCAGCTTGTTTTCTCAACCCGCACAGCCGAACGCCACAATATCAAGCTTGGCAAATACGTCGAGTGGGGAGCCTCCCCGAGGGCTTCCATAGGGCTCCATATCGCTGCCAAGGCTGACGCTGTCCTGAAGGGGAAAACCTTTGTCACGCCCCAGAATGTGAAAAACGTGGCCCATGATGTGCTCAGGCACAGGATAATAGTGAATTATGAGGGCCAGTCCGAGAATATCTCAACAGACCAGATAATATCAGAGATTCTCTCCAAAGTCCCAGTCCCATGAAAGAACTGAATGTCAATTTCACCCCCCTCATCAAAAAGCTTGAGATGTCCTCACGCAGAGGCATGTTCGGCCACCTGACAGGGGAATACCGCTCTGCTTTCAAGGGCAGGGGCCTCGAGTTTACAGGATACAGGAAATATGACCCCTCTGACGATGCCAGCCTGATAGACTGGAAGGCCTCCCTGCGCTCAAAGGACCTTGTGGTAAGGGAGATGGTTGACGAGCGAAACCTTGAAATCCTTTTTGCATTCGATGTTTCCAGCAGCATGTCATTCGCTTCAGGGGAGAAGCTGAAAAATGAGTATGCTGCCGAGCTGATAGCCACTCTCGCCTTCGCTATGGTGGAAGGGGGGGACTCAGTCGGCCTTTACATGTTCACGGACAGGATGGTGCAGTTCCTGCCGCCGAACATGGGCAACAGGCAGTACTACTTCATCACAAGGCTGCTCAGCGATCCTATGAACTATGATGGGAATTTCGATTTTGTCAAGGCGCTTACATTCATGTCAAAGTCAGTCAAGGCCAATACTATAATAATAATTGTCTCTGACTTTATAGGCCTAATGGACCAGAAATGGGAGGAGATATTTAAGCGGATGGCAGCCCGCTCTGAAATAATAGGGATAATGATACGCGACCCTTCCGACGACCATCTCCTGACACTCGGGCCTGTTGCGGTGTCAGACCCATTTTCCCCGCATGAGATGCTGCTTGATACGACTGAGACCGCGGATGAGTTCGCGAAGGTGGCAGGCCAGCAAAAGCAGCACATCAAGGAAGTGTTCAGGCAGACAGGCTCAGACATAATAGAGCTACGCACTGACCAGCCCTTCCTGAACAAGGTGACCTCTTTTCTCCGGCAGAGGACGAAGTAGATGGTGGATTTCACCCTGTCAAACCCGGCATTCCTGGTTTTCCTGCTCGCACTTCCTTTGATTATAATCACCCATTTCTTTACCCTGCGCTTTCTGAAAAGACGGGCGTTCAAGTTTGCAAACTTCGAGGCAATCCGCAGGGTTACAGGCGGGCAGGACTCGATAAGGAATGTGATGTTTGTGTCAAAGAACTGGTGGGTGCTGATAGCAAGGTTGCTTGTGATGCTGCTGCTCATACTTGCAGTTGCCGGCCCTACAATCTTTGTGGTCGGGCAGAGGACGGATTTCGATTTTGTAATAGCCATAGATGCTTCCGCCAGCATGCTGGCAGACGACTACGCACCGAGCAGGCTAGGAGCTGCAAATGCAGCCTCTGCCAACTTCATGGACCAACTGACTTCAAGGAGCAGCGTCGGCCTTGTTTCCTTTGCCGGCACAAGCTTTGTCGAGCAGGACATAACCAGCGAGCTTTATGAGGTCAAAAATGCCATAGAGGACATACACATAAAAAGGGTTGGGGGCACTGACATAGGAGGGGCAATAGTCACTTCCACAAACATGCTTGTCACATATGGCGGCAAGACAGGCACAAGGTCTAAGGCGATAATCATGCTCACGGACGGGCAGAGCAACGTGGGCACCCCTATCAAGGACGCTATTGACCATGCCAATGACAACCATGTCGTGATATACACCATAGGCATCGCCACAAAGGAAGGAGGCAGCTTCCTCAGGACAGACCTCATTTCCACCATCGATGAGGAAACCCTGCAGGGCATTGCAGAATCCACAGGCGGCAAATTCTACAGGATTAACACAGAGCAGGACTTTAATGAAGCCTTCACAGAAATAGCCACGTCAACAAAGGAGCCGGTGCCGATTGACTTACGGCTGCCTTTCATCCTCACTGCCATAACCCTTGTATTCGTCGAATGGGGGCTCATCAGCACCAAGTACCGTACCATTCCCTGATTTCCTCAGGGCCTGGTCAAAGCCTGAGCCATACTGGGCTGCGGTTTTTTCCCTTAAGGCTATCTCCACGGGAATCCCGAGCTTCACCGCCAATTTCTGAAGAATGTATTTCCTGTTTCCATCCCTTATCTTGTACCTATCAGGAATTCTCAAGCCATATCTTATTACCTCCATGTCCAGGAAGGGAACCCTCAGCTCTACATGGTTGTGCATGGTTACTGCGTCATCCCTGAACATGTCCCTGCTGTGGATTGAAGCTATCCTGTCCAGGCACTCGCTGTTGATGTCCTTTGCAGACAAAAACCTGTGGTATCCCGCAAAAAGGTCGTCAGCCCCCTGGCCGGAGAATATCACCTTTACGCCATCCTCCCCTGCCTCTCCTGAAGCGAAATAAAGAGGCAGCGCAATGCCCATCTGAACCCTGTCTTCAGTCTCGATTATCCTGCCCACTTTCCTGAGCACAGAACGTGTTTCCCCCTCGCTGGCGTGAATGAGCTTCAGCGGGATTCCAATGCTGGCAGCTGACTTCCTGGCATACTCGAGATCTTTATGCCTGTCGCCGAACACAGCCATGTATGCCGTTATCTCAACACCAAGCCGCTTGAGCAGGATGGCAATTATCGAGGAATCAAGGCCGCCGGAAAACAATATCCCTGCTTTCTTTTCAGGAACTCTCTTCCGCACTGCCCCGGCCAATAATTTTCCAAGGTCGTCTACGAGAGTGTTCTCATCTTCATCCAGTTCAGGCCTGGCAGAATAAAATTCCCTCCCTGTCTTTTT
Organism: Candidatus Woesearchaeota archaeon; assembly: GCA_018303315.1. GTDB lineage: Archaea > Nanobdellota > Nanobdellia > Woesearchaeales > JAGVYJ01 > JAGVYJ01. The sequence goes on from JAGVYJ010000025.1 coordinate 13,015, forward strand.
GACATCCAAGCTCTCCAAATCTACCATTGTCCAGCATTTCGGGGATGCTTCAGTGACTTCACCGAAACCCATTGCCTTCAGTGCTTTTGGCTCGGAAGCTGCAGCAAAGGCATCGCCTTTCCTGGCATAGGACAATGGCTTCACCCCAACCAAATCCCTTCCAAGGAATGCATTGCCTCCCCTGACATAAACAAAGGCATAGTCGCCATCAAGCTCCTCAAGCTTTTCAAGCCCGAATTTCTCCAAGAGCAGGAAAAGGGCATGGGCATCATTCTTTGCTGAAAGACTATATCTATCACTTAATTCCTTCCAGTTATATATCTCGCAGTTTGCCGACAGAATTCCTTTGCCGATAAATGGCTGGGAAGCATCTCCGACAATGCTGTGGAGGGCATGGCAAATAACCTGCTTTCCGCTTCCATTCAGCTCATCTGCGGATTTGCCATCTATGGCAAAGCCCTTGCCATCAAGGCCTCTGCTCTTTATCTCCTCAAAGCCCTTTGAAGCTTCTGGTACACTGTTCCCTGTTTTTCTGAAAATTGCCAGTATGCCGCACATGCCATAGCCAGGTTTAAGGGAAGATATAAATAGATTATTGCCCTAATCCTGCGTATGGCAAGTTATGCAGAATACTATGCTCCATACAGGCATATGGAATGGGCAGGGAAGATTTCAAAGCCAGCTATTGAGAACCTGGGCTTGTCCGGGTTAGAGGACATGCTCTGGAGCGATGTTCCGCTTGATTAATGCATGTATTCCTTTTCCCACTCATCCAGCTCTTTTTCGGCAAGGGGGTTTTTCTCCTGCCCGGGCTTTTTGTCGCCGAATTTCTTCCTCCATGCAATCCCGGCGGCAAGTCCCATCCCGAGCCCGCTTATGTGCGCAATGTTTGCAACATTATCAGGAATGAAAACCCCTGCGACGTCCTGGGCCAGCCAGAAAAGCCCGGCAATGGCCATAGGCATGGGCACGCCTGCCGCCCATACCATAATCATCGGCCGCAGGACTGCGAGTGTGCCCAGGATTGCATAGATTGCCCCTGATGCGCCAAGAGACCTTTCGTAGAAGAATGGCGAGACCATATTAATGGCAATTCCTGAAATCATGAACAGCCAGAAGAACCGTTTCGGGCCTATTCTCTGCTCCAGCACAAGGCCGAATATGACAAGGGCGACAAGGTTAGACAAAAGATGGCCTATGGAGCCATGCGCAAATATTGCAGTGACAAGGCGCCAGGGCTGATGCCACACAAGGGAGCTGTCAAGCACAAAGAAGCTTGTCCCTACAACTGTCTGGGCAATGAAAACTATCGCTGCAATGCCGGCAAGCCAGAGGGTTATGTATCGCATAAGGCAAATTAGCCGAATGCATTGAAAAACATTGCTCTTTATCTGCGAAATGTTTATAAAAGCCGTTTGGGGAATCATTGGTAAATGCGAGCAAAATTTGTCTTGTCAATACCAATAATCTTAATCCTATGTTCACCATTTGTCCAGGCCCATGTGAGCTATGTCATAGGCACTGACGAATTCCGGGCTCGCGAAGGCCCTGATGCGCTGTTTCTCACTAAAACGCTGGTTACCCCTTCCAATATGCTGTTGATAATAGGAACTGCTGCAGCTGCATTGCTTCTTTACTTTTATCTGCCTAAGAATAAGCTCTTTGCCAGGCAAGTCAGGGGAATTCTCAAAAGGGCTTCTGGCTACCATGATTTGGTGCCGTGGATTGCGCGGCTTGGCCTGGGAATCGCGCTTATAGGCGCAGGCACTGCGCATGTGCTGATATCTCCGACAATGGGCAATTTCCCTTCATTTGCTTCAGTTCAGATACTTGCCGGTTTTCTCATCCTGGCAGGGTTTCTGACTCCGATAGCCACTTTGGCGGCGATAGCCCTTTACCTGTTTTCGCTCTCAAAGGATTTCTATATGCTCGGCAACCTGGATTTTCTGGGGCTGGCACTTGTGCTGCTTGTTTTCGCAGACTCCAGGCCGGGCGTGGACCATCTGCTCGGCCTGCCATTCTTTCCCAACCTGAAATCCCTGGAGAAATATGCGCCAACTGCAATCAGGGTGTGCCTTGGCCTGGCCTTTGCCTTCCTGGCACTTTATGAAAAGATACTGAATCCGCATACCGCTGAGCTTGTTGTGGCAAAATATAATCTAGCCTCAGTTATCCCGGTGAGCCCCGCCATGTGGGTGCTGGGCACAGGACTTGTGGAGTTGGCTGTCGGCCTCGCCATAATGCTGGGCTTCAGGACAAGGCTGTTCTCAGTGATAGCGCTTGCTGTCATAACTGCAACTTTCTTTTATTTCGGCGAGGATGTGTCCTCCCATGCAACGCTTTTCGCAGCCCTGCCTATTGTCTTCATCCTGGGCTCCGGAAGGTTCAGCCTGGATTCATTTCTTAAACCGGAGCGCGTCAGATAGAATGCAATACCTCTTTCCAGCCTCTGGGTGAGTGTCGCCG
>JAGVYJ010000066.1:0-493 GCA_018303315.1 Candidatus Woesearchaeota archaeon
TAATTTCTGCAAGCTTCTCCAAAAGGCTAATCATGGCTGGTAATGCGCATTTCCACTATTTAAACCTTTCTATTTTGTTGTCATTAAGAAGTGGTTAATTCTAGATGAGGAGTCTTGGATTTGCAGAAATATCCACATACAGGCCAGAGATCATGTCCTTCACATACATAACAAGGTTTGACTTTCCAACAACGCTCTTGCCAACCCTCCCCAGAGGAAGGCTTACCCCTGTGTACTGGCCTTCTGCAACATTGATTACAGGCTCATTCATTACAAGGTATGTTTCATAGTCGCCGCTGCTTATCTTTATGGCTTGCTTTCCGGTAAAGTGCTTGCCTACGCTTACTGTGCCCGGGCTGGGAGCAATCACAATCCCGTCCCCGCCCACCTGGTAGAAGTATGCAGGCACATTGATTCCTTTCTCTGCCTCAAAATTGCCGGAACTGCTGCTGATAATCCCGGCATTGGGCACTGGCTTGTTGAGGATAAGTCC
>JAGVYJ010000066.1:509-5939 GCA_018303315.1 Candidatus Woesearchaeota archaeon
GATGACTATGTTCCTGTCCTGACCGCTGGCAGCTTCGGTTTTTCCTGCATCTGGCATGCTCGCTGCTTTCTGCACGTCAGCAGTTTTTTCGCTCCGGTTTGCCAGGAAGCCGAGAAGCGCAAATATAAGAACCAGTACTGCTATCACCCCTTTGTTCATATTTTCCCTTACAGGAAGCAGTAGTATAAATAAATATCTGCACTCCCCACTGGACTTCGATATGTGAGGCTTTTATACAATGGTTTGCAATGTTTCCGTATGATTAGGAAAAGTTTTCTCATTCTTGACAGGTTTGGCAGGGAAAAGGAAAAAAAGCTCTGGCAGTCAGGCATTTCAGACTGGCAGAAGTTCCTGAGGACAAGAAACGTGCCTGGGGTATCTGTTACAAAAAAGGCTTACTTCAACAGGCAGCTGCTCTCAGCCCAGAAAGCCCTGTATTCTTTTGACTCCAGATACTTCACTGCCAGGCTCCCCAGGCCTGAGCACTGGCGGCTTTATGATTTCTTTAAGGAGGACTGCGTTTACCTTGATATAGAGACCACGGGGCTGTCTGAAGAGCATGAACTGACTGTTATCGGCCTGTATGACGGCTTAAGCAGCAAAGTGATGATTATGGGCCTGAACTTTGACTATGATTCCTTAAGGCAGCATTTGCAGCAGTACAAGATGATTGTAACCTTCAATGGCTCGGCATTTGATGTCCCTTTCCTGCTGAAGAGATACCCAGACCTTGTTCCTGATGTGCCCCATTTTGATTTGAGGCACTGCTGCAGAAGAATTGGGCTCACCGGCGGCCTGAAGCAGGTTGAGAAAAGCCTTGGCATAAAAAGGCAGAATGGGATTGTTGACAGGATGTACGGGGGTGACGCTGTGCAGCTGTGGCGCATGTACAGGGCAACAGGGGACGATTACTACCTCAACCTGCTGATTGAATACAATGAAGAAGATGTCATAAATCTCAAGCCTATTGCTGAGAAAGTTTATGAAGCCCTGGAATGTGCTGAAATCTCCCTTAAGAAATCTTTATAAATCTCCTGCCTAATAGCATTTGGATGAGGAACCGGCTTTCTGCTAGCTTTAAAAAAAGTGTCAAAAACTATCAGCTGACAGCAAAAGAAATCTCGATTATCAGGAAATTGGATTCTTACAGCAAAATTCAGGACTTTATCGACTATAAGCTCACATATCACCATGAGGATACCTGCAGATCGTTCAGGAGGGTTGTGAGGGACAGCAAGGCAAACTGCTCAGAAGGTGTTTTCTTTGCAGCCTTTGTCTCTTTCTGCCATGGTGCCAAGCCGTTAATTGTGGACTTGAGGGCAACAAAAGATGATGACCACCTGCTTCATGTCTTCAGGCAGGATGGCAAGTGGGGCGCCATAGCCCAGTCAAACTACACAGGCCTCAAATGGCGGGAACCGGTCTTTGGCAGTGTAAGAGAGCTCGTGCTGTCCTATGTCGACTTTTATTTTGACCTCAGGGGAAGGAAATCATTGAGATATTACACAAAGCCTATAAACCTCAACAGGTATGGAAAAGCCTGGGCAATCAGCGAGAAGGACTTATTTTTTATTACTGACAAAATCAACAGTTACAGGGCTAATCGGCTGTTAACAAGGGGCCAGATACTGAACCTGAGGAACACAAATAAAGACCTTAAAAAGGCAGGCGAGCTTGCCATGGTGTAATTTATTTTTTCTCTAGCCTTCTATAGCCAATCCATATCACGAGAAGCAGCTCAATGAAGATTAGCCCCACCCTGACAAATTTGTCAAGTTCTCCTATGAATCTGATGTTTGAGTAGACAAGCAGCAATATGCCGCCGTACAGGAATCCTGTTCCTATGAACCCATACTTCAGGTACATCCCTGCCACAATTGCAGCAAGGGCGATTATCCCGATGATGAAGAAGCTGTTTCGTGAATAGGTTTCATTGGCTGCCTTGAAGTCCTGGTTGCATGTGCTGCATTCCCTGTAAAGCTGGCAGCCCTGCGCGTTATAATCATATACTGGCGTTTTCTCATCTTTTACGCACTGCCTTTCCTCCTCGGTCACGATGTATGTGCAGTTGGTGCTTTCAATTTTTGCCGGATAGGCACCAAACCTGAAATAATCATCTGTGCAGAACTGGTTGTATTCAGGCTGGTCATAGAGCGCGTCATGCGCAAGGCCTATAAATGATGCAAACAGCACTGCTACCGCAACAACAAAAGCAGCTTGCTTGACATCAACCATGCTGCCCTTGGTTTATTTTGGAGCTTTTATATTTTTCCGGCAAGTATGGTTGCAGCCTGACAATCCTGCCCTTCATTCCTCTCCTGCCAAGCTCTTCCTGCAGCCTGTCTGTGAAATAGCTCTGGTCATACCCCAAGGCAATAATGTCCGGTTTGAACTCGTCAAGCACCCAGTATACGTTGCCTTTTTTTCCTAAAACAGCCTTGTTAACTGCTGAAAATGCAGATACCGCTTCAAGCCTCTTCTTCTCGTTCCAGAAAGGCGTTTTTCCTTTGACTCTGCCAACTGTTGAATCCAGGGCAACAACCACTATAAGTTCATCTCCAAGCTTTTTTGCCTGGTTAAGATAGCTTTCATGCCCCTTGTGGAACAGGTCAAATGTGCCAAAGGCAAGTACCCTTACCATATACAGGAAGGACTAAAGTCATTCCTTTAAATACCCTTCTTCAGCCAGGGTTTTCCATATTATAACTATTGCTGAGTAAATACAAACCTGCCCTACTTGAAAATAAAGCCATTTCAAAGGCAGAAAACCGAAAGATTTATATATGGATAGCTGATTCCCTCTATAGCAAGCTTTAAAAAATTAACGTTTACAGGTGACATATCATGGCTGAATTCGTGAAAAAGTGCCCTGAATGCGGGGGCATAAACCTCTTCTGGAACAAGGACAAGGGAGAAGTCATTTGCAAAGACTGCGGCCTTGTGGTTGAGGATAAAATGATTGACTACGGCCAGGAATGGCGTGAATTCGAGTCAGAGGAGGGCGACCGGAGAAGGAGAACAGGAGCGCCAATGACATACACGCAGTATGATCAGGGCCTGGGCACTGAAGTCGGCAGAAAGACAGATTTAAGCAGGCTTGGCGCAAAGTCAAGGAACAAGTTCTTCAGGCTTAGAAAATGGCAGTACAGGATTAGCACTGCTATAGAGAGGAACCTCAAGCTGGCATTGTCTGAACTGAAGAGGGTTAGCTCGTATCTTAAGCTTCCAAAGTCAGTGGAGGAGGAATCAGCCAGGATTTACACTTTGGCTGTTCACAGAGGCCTTGTAAGGGGCAGGAGCATGGAAAGCGTTGTGGCAGGGGCCTTATACGCAGCCTGCAGGAGGCATGAGGTGCCCCGCACCTTGGACGAGCTTTCCGAAGCCTCTGGCATTGAGAAAAAGGAGATTGGCAGGACTTACAGGTTTGTCACCAGGGAACTGGGAATAAACATTCTGCCAAGCAACCCTGCAGATTACATTCCCAGGTTTGCCTCTGCCCTGAAGCTTTCAGCCGAGACGCCCAAAAGGTTGAGCTGACCTCGGGCCGTGGCCCTACAGGCATTGCAGCTGCCGCTTTGTATGTTTCAGCCCTGATACATGGCGAGAAGAGAACCCAGAGGGAAGTCGCAGATGTGGCTGGCGTCACAGAAGTGACCATCAGGAACAGGTACAAGGAGCTTCTTGACAGGCTCAAGCTGGAAAAGGAGATTAAGAAGCTCAAGAGCAAATAGGTGAGGTTATTATGACAGATTATAGATTGGTGGTTCAGCGAACTGAGGAAAGGGGTGGTTGGCAAAGGCTTTATGTTAGCGTACAAAATGCGACCAGATTTACTGCCCCCTCACCACTTCCATTGAGCGATGGAAAAATTACCCAAGGATTGGCTGATGATATGGTAGATTTGTATGGAATGACATCGGAAGATAAATTCAGCTTCGTATCCGTGGCTGATATGGCTCGTTTGCCCAGACCAGAATCTGAAGAGCAGCCGCATATGTTTCCATGGGCTGAAAGAATGCTCAGAATCGTATTATCAGAAGCCTTACGACGAAAATTGGAGGGTAAAGCTGCCAGTCCTCCCCGCCTGCCGTTAGAAGCCAGATTGGGCTATTAAAGCGAAATTTTAATATATCCCGCAAGCATAATTATACAAAGGATGAGTTATCGGACCGGAGTAGCGACTGGAAGGCTTGGTGTTCTTGGAATCCCAGGCAAAGCTCTCCCAAGAGGAAGGCCAGGGCGTGGGAAGGTTCTCAGAAGATTGCATGAACAAGGCATAGCCCTTGATGTACTTTTAGAAGAGACCGGACTTAATGGTCATTCAGCAACCTCTGACTCGCCACTTGAGATAATAAGCTCAAGTGCCCACACTTTTTATGTAATGCACCCCAGGCTTGTCCGCACTCTGCAAATGTCTCAATTGCATCCTGAAATTTTTCCATTCCATAAGAGGGGGGAGCTGATGGTGGGCCTGTGGCTCGGAGAAAGAAGTAACACACTTGTCAGGTATAGTGCTACTGAAACTGGCTATGAGCCAATTATCCTGGCAGGGGTTAAGCCAGGGCAGGCGAGTGTGGAGACGCTTATAGCTTATGCGATTGTTAATTCTGATGATTCCCGGGGAATTGCTATCCACCCTGAAAATGAAAGATTGTTTTCATCTGTCGTACGAGCACTTGGTTCTCGAGTCAGGCCATATTATGTTGTGGAATAATCTCAGAATCTGTGCAATTTTCTTTCAAACCCGATAATTTTCCCTTTCTTAACTTTCACACCTTCTTCTGCCAGCAGTTCTGCCTTTTTTACGGCTCCAGAGGCAAACCCGCCCAAAGTGCCGTCGGAATTCACAACCCTGTGGCATGGCACAACAGGGGCATAGGGATTCCTGTGCATTGCATTCCCAACCGCTCTGTAAGCCCGGCTATTCAATGCCCTGGCCAGCTCTCTATAAGTTGTAACCTTCCCCTCTGGGATTCTCTTTGCAAGTTCCCAGACTTTCTCGTTAAATGTTATCATTTCAGCAATGCACGGATTCTCCTGAAATTTTTCCCTGTTGGCTGTTTCTTGTAATCCTTTGCCAGACTCAGCAGCAGTGCCTCATCAATAAATATTTTTTTATTCTTTAATGCCTCTGCGAATCTCCCGGTCCTGATAAACTGGCAGAACTGGGTCACGTTCTTCGGAGACATGTCATAATGCCCCCTCTCGAAATCAATGAGCGTTACTTTGTTTCTGCCTATTATTACATGCTTCAGCGGCCTGTGCATCTCTTCCTTGGTAAGCTTCATTTTATCAAGTATGAAGCACTGGCGGAAGGTTTCCTTCAGTGCCGAGATTATATTCTTCCTTCCTTGCTGGAGCACATAATCTTTGATGTATTCCCCTTCGGCAAACTTGTATGCGATAAAGTCCTTTCCTGCGAAAAGAAGC